>CALDGV010000001.1 GCA_937941745.1 uncultured Prosthecobacter sp.
TTCGATCCTGATGCGCACCGACACCGCCCTCTACCGCCTCCAACGCTGAACCGAGCGCTTCGGCGGAGGCTGTTGGCAATCAGTTCGGAGTGGCCTCGCCGTGGGGATAGCGGTAGTCGGCCTTTTCATCGGTGGAGACTTGCCGCGTTGAACCGTCGGCAAGGTTGTAGAGGAAGAGCTTGCCCCCGGCGTGATAAACAATGGAGGACTCCCCCTTGGTGAAGCGTGGGTAGGCGAACCAGACCTTTTTCCCCTCTGCGTTGGCAAAGGGTTTGAGGTTGCGGATGGTGCGCTGCTTCACATCAAAGTCGGCGACGTAGAGCGTGCGCCCGGGAAACTCGTATTTGAAGCCGGTCTGAAATTCGAAGCAGATCTTCGTCTCACTCGGTGAGACGCTGATGCGGTCGAGAATGCCTTTCTCTGCCAGCTCACAGTCCACACGCTCAAACTTCGGCTGCCCACCAGGATGGGGTGTCAGCAAATAATAGCCACGCCCCAGCTTTGGAGGCTTGGCTGAAACAAACAACCGACCATCACGCAGGGCGGAATGAACCCAGGAATGATGGCTTTTGTCGGTGATCTCCACCTCTTCACCAGGCTTGCCGCCGATCCTGCCAGCCATGATGTAATAGCTCAGCTTGCCTGCTGCCTTGCGGTTCCAGACCGGCGTGTTTTTACCATCGCGCGTCCAGGTGGGATTGAAGTCAGTGTAGGTGCCATCCGAAAGCTGGTGAAACCCGCTGCCATCCGTGTTGATGATGCACAAGGCCGTGATCCATTCGTTCACGTCCGGGTCATCCTTCAGGCGGCGGAAGAACACCAGATGGTCACCCGTGACGGACCACGAGGGCTTGAAGTCCCAATGGCCACTTGTCACCGGCTTCGCTTCCGGCTGGCCGAGCACTGTGATGTGGATCTCGCCATCCTTGTAGTAGGAAGCCCGCACACCAAGGCGGCCGTGGGGTGGCTCCTCGGCCAAGGCACCTCCCCAAAGCGTCAGAACACCCGAGCAAAGGAGCGCCTGTGGTTTGGAGAGGAAGGCGTGCAAAAAGTTCATGGCCTGCAGGTGAGTCGGGTGTCCCGGGTGCCCCCAGGTTCATCCTTGATGTTGGGCCCTCAACAGAGAAGCAGCAATCGAGGATGGGGATGACATAACCACCTGCATTCAAACAGACAAGCAGCGGGTGCTTTTGGGGGGCATCACGATGGCGCGGCCGATGGCTCGTCATCCGCGCCAAGGCCCCCTGCCCGCCTTGGATCAGGAGGACTGCTCATCTTGCCCCGCGTCATCTCTGACACAGGCCGAGAGGTGGCTGAGGCACCCACTGGCCGGATGACAGGTCATGCCTCTCGCTCAAAGGGGGATTTTAGACGGTCCGAAGGTGTTTTGACACGGTCGGAGGGACTTCTTTCCCCCTCCGTCGGACATTGAAAGTCTGGGAAAGGGACCTTTTTGTCCTTCCGACCATCTAAAAGGTAGGTCGCCGATACTTTCAAAGTATCTCCGAGGTGGAAAAAGGTCTGTCCGAGGGACTTTTTTCTGCCTCGAAGGGACCTTTTTCTCCCTCCGACCGTCCAAAAGGTGGGTCGCCGATACTTTCAAAGTATCTCCGAGGAGGAAAAAGGTCGGTCCGAGAGACTTTTTTCTGCCTCGCAGGGACCTTTTTCACCCTCCGACCGTCTAAAAGGTGGGTCGCCGATACTTTCAAAGTATCTCCGAGGAGGAAAAAGGTTGGTCCGAGAGACCTTTTTCTGCCTCGCCGGGACCTTTTTCTCCCTCCGACCGTCTAAAAGGTGGGTCCGAGGGACTTGATTCTCCCTCGAAGGAAGCTTTTTCTCCTTCACGGCTGGAACTTAGACGTTCAGAACTCGCTCTTGAGCGTTCCGGGCTCCGAATGCGGAGGTCGGAGCCTCCAGCGCGACGTTTCGAGGGACCTTTTTCTCCCGCCTACCTCCCAAAAGCTCGCCCTAAGCTCCTTGGGGACCCTCGCGACACTTCGAAAGTCCCCTCCAGCGAGCTTTTTCCTGCCCGCCGGGAGCTTTTGCGAGGCCTGAGCTACCAACGCCTAAAAGCAGGCTCCGAACGCCCAAAAGCTACCCCGGCGGGTGTTTTTCGTTCCGGCAAGCCTGCGCGGCTGCGTGTTAGTGGTTGAAGAGGAATTCCTTGGTGTTCAAGAGGGCCCAGAGGATGTCTTCAAAGGCTTCCTTGCGGGCCTTGACGGCTTCGTCACCGGCTTTGCCGGAGGTCTTCTTGGCCAGATGGCTCTGCGCGAGCTGCATTTCCTGGGCGTTGGGATCACGGCTGAGGGCGATGTGATACACGTCGGTGATCTTGTCGTCATCGGGGCGCGCATCCTTGGCCATGCGGTCGGCGCGGCCATTGGCACGGGCGAGCTGGGTCTGGATGTCGGAGGCGTTCAGCAGGTGCAGGCTCTGGGCGAGGCTGGCTTCCTGGGTGCGTTCGCATTCGCAGGCGGAGGAGGAGTCGGGACGCCCGAAGACGGTGAGGAAGTAGTTGCTCTGGTTGTAGCTGTTGTCCGGCAGGGCGACGGCGCGGGTGCCGGGAGCCTGACCGGCGAAGGTGCTTTCGACGTCGAGGAGACGGTTCACGGCATCGTAGAGCACCTCGGCGTTGAGGCGCTTCGGATAGTATCGGCTGAAGTTCTGGCGGTCGCGGGCGTTGTGGGCATTCGGCACGGCGCTGAGCTGGTAGGTGGTGCTGCTGACGATGCTGCGGATGAGGGCCTTCATGTCATAGCCGCTCTTCACGAACTCGGCGGCCATGGCGCTGAGCAGCTCGGGATTCACGGGCGGGTTGGTCTCGCGCATGTCGTCTTCGGGCTCGACGAGGCCGCGGTTGAAGAAGTGCTTCCAGTAGCGGTTGACGAGGGTGTGGGCAAAGAAGGGGTTGTCCTTGCGGCTCATCCAGTCGGCCAGTTCGAGGCGTGGGTCCTGCTCAGGGCGGAGCTTGGCGGGTTCTCCGCCGAGGCTGGTGGGCATGACGGGCTGCTTCGTGCGAATGTTGGTCATCTGGGCGGCTCCGCGCTTGCTGAAGATGACCTCCTCATCCTTGGCGGTGGCGGCCTTGCGGCTGACGTTGGCAAAGAAGGCGGCGAAGCCATAGTAGTCCTGCTGGCTCCACTTCTCGAAGGGATGGTGGTGGCACTGGGCGCACTGCATGCGGGTGCCCAGGAAGAGCTGGGCCACGTCCTCCATCTGGGTCTTGGGCTCCTTCACCTGGCGATACCAGGCGACGGGCGGGTGCTGGTCCAGACTGCCGGAGGCGGCGACGACTTCGCGGGCGAACTGATCGAAGGGTTTGTTGTCGGCGATGCTGTCGCGAATCCAGGACCAGAAGAGGTAGCTGCCACGCGCAAAGGTGGGCTGGGTGCGCTGGTTGCGCAGCAGGGCGCTCCATTTGTTGGCGAAGTATT
>CALDGV010000002.1 GCA_937941745.1 uncultured Prosthecobacter sp.
AGGTAGTTGTTCCGGCCTTTCAGCAGCTCGGCGTGGAAGTCCCCGACGATCTTTTTGACGATGGGGATGTCTTTGTGGATGAGCTGCTCCTGAAGGTTGATGGTGTGGGTGCAGATGATGGCCTTGCGCTTCTGTTCGATGGCGTAGGTGGCCGCGGGGATCAGGTAGGCGAGGGACTTGCCGACGCCGGTGGCAGCCTCGCAGATGAGGGCGCGGTTTTTTTCCAGGGCATCCCCCACCAGCTCCGCCATGCGCTGCTGCTGCGGGCGGTATTCAAACTGCGGTGATTCAGCCAGCCTGCCTTCCTGGGAGAAGGCCAGATGCATCCTCTCGGCGAGCGTCGGGCCGGTGGCGCCAGGGGTGGCTTCGAGGATGCTGATCATGCGGAGGGCGCGGAGGATGGCAGGGCCGGCGTAGAGCGCAATCAAGAGCTGTGAATACGCTGACATCGTGCATGACGAATTCCGGATGACCGTGTATGACGGGCCACGGCATGGTTTTTCGTTTCATTGCTATCCTGCTTTCCTCCCTGGCGCTTGTGAGCTGCCAGACGCCTGCTTATCAGGAGCAGGGCTGGGCCTCGCACATTGCTGACAGCTATGCGGGGCGCATGACTTCCTCAGGCCAGCCCTACTATCCAAGCTACTACACTGCGGCCCACAACACGCTGCCCTTTGGCACGGAAGTCACCGTCACCAACTTGTACAACAGTCGCAGCGTGAAGGCGGTGGTGAACGACCGCTTTCCCTACTATCCAGGCCGGGTGATCAACCTTTCCAGCGCGGCGGCGGCCTACATCGGCATGCAGCCCATGCAACTGGCCCAGGTCAAGGTGGTGGCCTACCGGATCCCGCAGCAGCCCGCGCATGCGGGTGGGCATATGCCGCCCCAGCAGCAGTACACTCCACAGGCCGCTTATCCGCCGCAGACGATGCAGCCGACCTATCCGGCTCAGCAGCCGACCAGCTATTACACCCCGCAGCCGCAGTATGGTGGAGTGGGGTATGGCACGCAGCCTGCGGCCCAGGCTCCGGTGTATCCGCAGCAGGCTCCCAGCTATCCGGCGCAGCCGCAGATGCAGCCTCAGCCGGCGCCGATTCAGCAGCAGCCAGCCTCTGCGCCTTCGTTTTTCCAGCGGCTGCGAGGTGCCAGCACGCCCTCAGCGCCTGCTTATCAGGGGGGGGGAGCTCCTCCGCCGGGGTTGAAGACCTTCTGAAGGGATCGTCGAGGGTGGATTACCTGAATTCCGGCCTTCCCAAGCGAAGCCGATTCTGAAATCATGCATGGCATGAAAGCATCTGCCCTGCTGCTGGCCATCCTTGGCGCCTTGCTGGCCGCCTGTGTGGCACCTTCGGCAGAGTCCTCCTACCGCCCCGCTGGCCGCAAGATCTCCCGCCATAGCCATCCAGCAGCCGCCAGTAATCCCTATTCCATGGGCGGCACCAGTGCTCAAAATCCGCCCATCCAGCCTGGCGAGACCTCCACAGCCTACCGGGAACGGCTGGCGCGCCAGGAGCGGGAGGCGCTTCCCGAGGCTCAGGTGATGTATCAAAGCACGCAGACCGATTTTTGGGGCCGCAGCAGCCAGTTGGGCCTCTATCGCAGCACGGGAGGTGTCACCGAGGAGGTGCACATCGGCGATCAACGGCTTCCCGTGGTGCCGGGGCAGCCGGTGCCAGTTTATCCTCCTGTGTATCAGGGCGGCTATGTGCCTCCGGGGACCCGAGGCGTCTATGATCCCTACACAGGAAGGGTGATTCCCGTCCGGCGCTGAACGCCCGGGGATTGACAAACCTCCTGTCGAGCGGCTCGTGGCCTTCACATGGCTGAAATCTGCGACTGGTATGACACCCCGCTTTACTACGACATCATCTTTGATGCTGACACGCTGCGTGAGGCGGATTTTCTCGAGGTTGTTTATCACGAGCATGGTCCGGGTGGTCGCTCCCGCAGGCTGCTGGAGCCTGCCTGCGGCAGCGGAAGGCTGGTGCTGGAAATGGCGCGGCGCGGCTGGAAGGTCTGCGGATTCGACGGAAATCCCAGGATGCTCGACTTTGCCCGGCAGCGGTTGTCTGAGGCGGGTGTGAAAGCCCGGCTCTGGGAGGACTGGATGCAGAGTTTTCAGGTTCCTGCCCGGCAGGGCCCTTTTGATCTGGCCCACTGCCTGGTAAGCAGCTTCAAGTACCTTCTTAGCGAGCCGGATGCCACCGCCTGCCTCCAGCGGGTGACCGAAAGCCTGCGACCGAGAGGTCTCCTGGTGCTCGGTGTGCACCTCACCGACTACACGAGGGCTGAAGAGGAGCATGAGCGATGGGTGGCGGAGCGGGAGGGCATCCGCGTGGTCTGCAACACCCGCACCTGGCCTGCCGATCCCCAGACCCGGCTCGAGAAGCTCCGGACCCGGCTCAAAATCAGTCATGCAGGCCGAACGCAGGTGCAGGAGACAATTTGGCAGTTCCGCACCTACAACGCCGCCCAGATGCGCGCCCTGCTGCGGCGGATACCCGGCCTCTCCCTGGCTGCCTGCTACGACTTTACCTACAATCCTTTGCAGCCACGGCTGCTGGACGACAGCTATTCGGACATCGTTTTGGTGCTCCGAAAGGGCCTCTGAGCAGGCCGGGTGGATGGTCCAGATGTCCAGAAGGTCGGCAAAACCGCCTTGCAAAAAATTGGCTCGCAACCATAAGAGCGCCCCGCTCGTTTGAACGCGCGGGCGTGCCAGTGTGTCACACGGCGCGCTCATTTCCCCAACAACCCATCAACCATGTCAGTGACAATATGATCCAAGTGCAAAACCTCCGAAAAGAATTCGGCGCCAAGGTGGCCGTGGACAATGTGTCCTTCACCGTGGAAAAAGGTGAAGTGCTCGGTTTCCTCGGACCCAACGGTGCCGGCAAATCGACCTCCATGCGTATGGTCACGGGCTATTTCCGCCCGACTTCCGGCAGCATCAAAATCGGCGGCATCGACATGCTGGAAGACCCCGAGCAGGCCAAACGCAGCATCGGCTACCTGCCTGAAAATGCCCCGCTCTACTCCGACATGACGGTGGCCAGCTTCCTGGGCTTCTGTGCCGAGGTGCGTGGCATCACTGGCGCGGCCAAGAGCAAGGCGATCGACCGTGTGCTCGACCTCTGCTTCCTCCACCGCGTGCGCAATCAGAGCGTGGACACGCTTTCCAAAGGCTACCGCCACCGCACCTGCTTTGCCCAGAGCATCATTCATGACCCGGATGTGCTGATCCTCGACGAGCCGACCGACGGTCTCGATCCGAACCAGAAGCACGAGGTCCGCCAGCTCATCAAGAACATGGGCAAGAACAAGGCCATCATCTTCTCCACCCACATCCTGGAGGAAGTGGATGCCGCCTGCTCCCGTGCCATGATCATCGACCGAGGCAAGGTCGTGGCCGACGGCACGCCGGAATCGCTCCGCAAGCTGGTCCCTGGCTGCTCGAACCTCGATGAGGTCTTCCGTTCCCTCACCCGCTCCGACCTGGAAAAATAATCCGACGAGCTTCTTCCAACCCCTCTTCTGCCTTTTTCCATCCATGAAAACCTCTGCCTCCGCGAACACGCTGGCGATCTTCAAGCGGGAGTTCCTCTCCTACTTCAATTCGCCGGTGCTTTACGTCATCGTGGTCATCTTCCTTCTGGCCTCGATGGGCTTCACGTTCTTCTTCGGCCGCTTCCTGGACAGCGACAACGCCTCGCTGACCCAGACCTTCTTCTTCTGGCATCCCTGGATCTACATCGTGCTGGCTCCGGCAGTCGGCATGCGCCTCTGGTCTGAGGAGCACCGCCTGGGCACCTTTGAGCTGCTCATGACCATGCCCCTCTCCCCCTGGCAGGCGATCGTGGGCAAATTCATCGCGGCAGCGCTCGTCTGGGCCATTGGTCTGGCGCTGACCTTCTCCATAGTCATCACGGTTTCCTGGCTGGGTGATCCGGATCCCGGCCCGATGATCACCGGCTATGCCGCCAGCTACCTGTATGCGCTCGGCTGCCTGGCAGTCACCAGCGCCTGCAGCGCCTACACCCGCAGCCAGGTCGTCTGCTTCATCGTCAGCGTGGCGCTCTGCATCTTGCTGACGCTGATCGGCTATCCGGGCATCGTGGACAGCGTGGTGCGCACGCTTCCCGGAACCCTGGAAGGGCTGGTTCGCTTTGTCAGCTACCTGAGCTTCATGGATCACTTCTATGAGATGAGCAAAGGCATCTTCGTCATCCGCGACGTGCTCTACTTCATCTCGGTGATCGTTGTCGGCCTCGTCATCACCCACCTCGGCCTGCGCTCGAAGCGCGCCTGAGCCTCTCCGTGAACTGAGAACACTCCACCGCGAACTCTTTATGAATCTGAACAGCAAAGAAGGCACCGCAGGTCTCACGGCCCTGCTCACCATCGCCATCGTCATCGCCGTGAATTTCCTGGTCGGCGGCCTCGGCTTCCTCAACGGCCGCTTTGATGTCACCGAAGACAAGCTCTACACGCTGTCTAACGGCACCCGCAACATCCTGGACCGCCTGAATCCGGACGAGCCTGTGACCATCCGCTACTACGTCACCAGCGAAGACCGCGTGATGCCGCCGGTGCTCAAGTCCCACTCCCGCACGGTTCAGGACCTCATTCTCGAGTTCCAGAAGGCCGCCAAGGGCAAGGTCATCCTCGAAAAGCTGGCTCCGAACCCCAACACGGAGGATGAGGACAAGGCACGTGAGGATGACATCCAGGGCGTGCCTGTGAACAACGAGGGCGATAACGTCTATCTCGGCCTCGCCATCCAGTGCGCCAAGCAGAAGGAAGTCCTGCCCTTCCTGAATCCGAACGAGGAAACCGCCCTCGAATACAACATCGCCCGCGCCATTCAGAAGGTGTCGAAGGAGAAGAAGACCGTCGTCGGCGTGATGAGCTCCATGCCGATCATGGGCTCGCCCATGTTCCCCTTCCAGCGCCAGCAGGGCCAGCAGCCCTGGGTGCTGATCCAGCGTCTGCGCATGGATTATGAGGTCCGCGAAGTGCAGATGAGCGCCAGCAGCATCGACAGCGACATCAACGTGCTCGTCGTGGTGCATCCGGCGGACATCACCGAGCAGGCTGAGTATGCCATCGACCAGTATCTGATGAAGGGCGGCCAGGTGCTTGCCCTCGTCGATCCGCAGTGCCTGGTGGCCCAGCGTGTTTACAGCCAGCAGCAGAATCCGATGACCGGCCAGCCCGGCGGCGTGATCAATCCCACCTCTGATCTGCCCAACCTTTTCAAGGCCTGGGGTGTCGGCTACAACAAGGCCGACATTGTGGCTGATGTGAACTACCGCACCCAGCTCATGGGCCGCCAGACGCCCGTCGCCCTCCGCCTGCCCAACGATGCGCTCAACAAGCAGGAGCGAGTCACTGCTGACCTGCAGAGCCTGCTCTTCATGATGACAGGCGCCCTGGAGGTGAGCCCCAAGGAAGGCATCAATGCCAGCACGCTCGCCTACTCCTCGGAAGCTAGCGACCTGATCGACAACACCGAAGCCGAGCGTCTGCTTCGTGAGCCTGTCTCCACCTTCAATGCCTCGGGCAAGAAGCAGGCGCTGGCCGTCATGCTGAAGGGCAAGTTCAAGACCGCCTTCCCGAACGGCAAGCCCAA
>CALDGV010000003.1 GCA_937941745.1 uncultured Prosthecobacter sp.
AACCTGGCGAGGGGCATCCCGAATGCCCTGAGCGCTATGAGGCCATCACCAACGCGTTGAAAGGGGCAGGCCTGGTGTCAAAACTGGCTGCAGTTCCTTCGCGGGAAGCTGAAGTGCCTGAAATCGAACGCTGCCATCCCCGGAGTTACATCGAACTGGTTCGCGATGAAGTGTCTGGAGGCTTGGATGTGCTCAGCACAGGCGACACAAACCTTGGTGCTCGAAGCTATGATGTCGCCACGAGGGCTGTGGGTGGGGTGCTGAATGCAGTGGATGCGGTCATGGCGGGACGGCTGAAGCGGGTATTTTGCGCAGTCCGTCCCCCAGGGCATCATGCTCGTCCAGCTCAAGGCATGGGTTTTTGTCTGTTCAACAATGTCGCGCTGGGTGCCCGTCATGCCCAGATGCAGCACGGTGCAGCCAGGGTGGCGATCGTGGACTGGGATGTTCACCATGGAAATGGCACCCAGGACATTTTCTATGAGGATGGAAGCGTGCTTTTTGCCAGCATTCACCAGAGCCCCTGGTATCCTTTTACCGGCCACGCTGAGGAGACGGGCAGCGGTAAAGGCAAGGGAACAAACATCAATTGTCCGCTGCCGGCAGGCTCAGGGATCGCCGAAGTCGCTGCGGCGATAGATGATAAAGTCCTGCCCGCCATTTCAGCATTCAAGCCTGATTTAATCATGATCAGCGCCGGGTTTGACTCACGCATGAATGACCCGCTGGGCAGGTTCAAGCTGACCGATGCCGATTTCCAGGAGCTGACGCGCCGACTTCGAAAGGCCGCAGAAGAAGTGTGCGCTGGAAGACTGATATCTGTTCTTGAGGGTGGTTACCACCTCCAAGGACTTGGGCTTGCTGTGACAGCACACGTCGAGGCTCTTTCAGAGCACGATGAAGGCCTGTGAAATGCTGACAGATGCATCAATCAGCGCATCAGACAGCCATCTCGGATCCCTTGTGGCCCAGCTGTTTCACCGCCTTGTTCAACTGATCATATTCGAGCGGCTTCTTGATCACGGTGACGGGGCCGTGGCTAAGGATGCGACTCAGCACCTCGCTATCCGGGTAGCCCGTGATGATCACGATGGGGAGATCGGGATGAAGCTCTTTCAGCTGTGAATAGACCTCATCACCCGGCACATCTGGAAGCTTGAGGTCGAGGAAGACGAAATCGAACTTCTGCTTTTTAGCGAGGCTGATGGCCTCAGCACCTGTCCCTACGACGAGGCGTCCAAAACCAGCTTTCTTCAGGAACTGCTTGAACAGGGCCTGCAGGGCAGGGTCATCATCCACGACCATGACAGTAGGCTGACCCGCCTCATCTTCTTTACGCAAAACATCGCGATCGAGAAGACTGCGCTTGATCCGCCAGCGACCGCCAATCTGCACGGCAGGCAACTGACCACGCTGAACGAGGTAATAGACCGTTGGCAGAGGGATGCGGAGATACTCCGAAGTCTCTTTAACGGTCATAAGTTCTGGGTTGGAGGCGTCAGCCATAAGATTGGGGGGTTTAGGTATGGAAAACGTGAAGACTGCTGACTCTGAACAGTCATTTCAGTGATGAGTCGAAATTGCTATATAATTTCCAAAACAACAACACCTTTTTTAGTCTATTTAGCAATTTTGGGGTGTTTGGAAATAGCAAATCTGCGAAACGTTTCACAAATAAGATATTAACTGCCGCTCAAACAAGCTTCCATCATTCCCAAGCAGCCCCTAGCTAATTTCGACCTTCAATCTATGTTAAATGGTTGGTAATGAATTGGTTGGAAGCCAGAGTTTGGCTGCCCAGATGTTCTCGATTTCAGAAGTCACCAACGAAAATTTGAAGTGTCATAGTAGCAATGACAGCCGCAGAAAGTGAAGTCATGCGTGTCCAGTTGCTGTGGCAAAGTTTGGCTGCTACAGGGCACGGGTCATGCCACAGCCCTCCCGGAAGTTCGTTCCCCATCCTTTTGCCTATCATCAGGAATTGGAAGTGGTTATCGAGAACCTCACCAATGAAGGGCGTGGTGTAGCTCGCGTGGATGGATGGGTTGTTTTCGTGCCCTTTTCATTGCCCGGGGAGCACGTTCGGTGTCGGATTTTCCGCAATCACAAGAATTACAGTGATGCCGATTTGGTCGAGGTTTTGGAGGCATCCCCCAACCGAGTGAAGCCGGTATGCAGTGTCTTTGGTGTGTGCGGAGGCTGCCAGTATCAGCACTTGGCCTACGAAGAGCAATTGAACTGGAAGCGACGTCAGGTGGAAGAACTGCTCCTCCACATGGCTAAAATCGAGCATCCCGTGCTTCCGGTCATCGGCTCTCCCCAGAAATATGGCTATCGCTCGAAGATCACTCCGCACTTTCAGCGACCGAAAGGTGGTGAGGTTGGTGAGATCGGCTTCCTTCGTGCGGGCACCCGCAATTCGATGGTGGATGTTTCTGAGTGCCCGATCGCCATGCCTGCGTTGAATGAAGCGCTGACCCATGTTCGTGAGGCAGCGCGGGCGGGAAGCTACAAAAATGGCGCCACCCTGCTGCTAAG
The DNA here is from genome assembly GCA_937941745.1 of uncultured Prosthecobacter sp. Lineage (GTDB taxonomy): Bacteria > Verrucomicrobiota > Verrucomicrobiia > Verrucomicrobiales > Verrucomicrobiaceae > Prosthecobacter. The sequence goes on from CALDGV010000003.1 coordinate 2,539, forward strand.
GGCTGGAATGAATGGCGTGTTGACCCGTTCCGATGCCATCGCGGTAGAGCAGGTAGGTGCCATGCGATTCGAGTTTCAGGCAGGCGACTTTTTTCAGAATAATCCCTTCATCTTGCCTCAATTCGTCTCCTATGCGGTGCACCAAGCCAAGGCTGACGGGGCTCGCTTTCTTGTGGATGCTTACTGTGGCAGCGGACTTTTTGGCATTAGTGCCGCCCCTGCATTTGAAGAGGTGATCGGGGTGGAGATCTCTGAGTCTGCTGTTCAGAAAGCAGCGCATAACGCTTCCATCAACGCGCTGAACAATTGCCGTTTCATGGCGGCTGACGCCACTGCCATCTTTGCCAGGGTGCCTCATCCCGGCGCAGAAACTGCGGTGATCATCGATCCTCCGCGGGCTGGGTGCAGCCCGGAATTCCTGCACCAGCTTTTTGCCTTTGATCCTCGGCGGGTGGTTTACATCTCCTGCAATCCGGCTACGCAGATGCGTGACCTGGTGCTTTTTGCAGAAGCAGGATTCAAGCTGGGGGATGTGCAGCCATTCGATCTCTTCCCGCAGACAAAGCACCTGGAGTGCGTGATGACCCTCTCAAAGTGAGGTGAATCCTGCGAGTTTGGGCGAAGGCTTTTGTCATCAGGACAGCTTTTTCGCCTTTTTCGCCGGAGCTTTTTTGGCGACTGGCGCTGCCTTGGCCTTCTTTTTTGCGGGAGAAGCTTTGGCTGCTATGGGAGCCGATGGGGTAGGTGACCATTCGCTGACATGCACCCAATGATCAGAACCTTCGGCGCGGAGGTAATCCGTGTCCTTCAACAGGCCTCGTTGATGAAAAGAAAGCATTTCTTCGGCTGCGAACGGGCCAAATTCGACAAAGGCACGGCTGAGGTAGAGCATCATGAGGTTCTAGAGGGGGATGGGCCATTACAGGGGCACTGTTGATGGCCGAGTTCACGCCATATTGAGCAACTTCCTTGCCACATTCTAGCGGTGTCTGTCCAATGGCGCAGCCACGCCTCACAGGACAGGGACTGGACGTTGGAATTTCCTGCCTTCCGCACATCCTCCTTGCCAAAGATCAACGCATCAGGTTCTCCTAGCGCAAATCACTCTCTTTCCGAATGGCGGAACGCTACAAAATCTACGAGCAACTTGGCGCTGGCGGCGTGGGAGCAGTGTATCGCGCCTACGACAACGAGTTGAAACGATGGGTGGCGATCAAGCGCCTGATGAGCGTGAGGGAACTCGACAACGATGAAAAGCTGACTGCTGACCTGCGGCGCGAGGCTGATGCGTTGGCTGCACTGCGTAACCCAAATATCGTTACCATTTTTGACGTGGCCAGCGATTCAGAGGGGCTTTTCATGGTGATGGAGCTTCTGGAGGGTGAGGATCTGGCAGACGTCGTCTCCCGAGGGCCCTTGCACTATGATGACTTCAAAGAGCTTGCCAGCCAGACGCTGGAAGCCCTGCTTGCTGCTCATCAGCGGCACATTCTGCACCGCGACATCAAGCCGGAAAACATCAAGGTGGAGCGCCTCCCCGGCGGGCGAATGCAGTCGAAACTGATTGATTTCGGTTTGGCGCGCGCGGGACTTAGGGCACGGAAGCAGACCGAGGATCAGAGCGGCACAGTGATGGGGTCGATCCATTACATGGCGCCCGAGCAGCTCACTCGGAAACCCGTGGATGAAAAAACGGATCTATATTCCCTCGGATGTGTTTTTTATGAGGCGCTCTCGGGTCGCAAAGCCTTTGAAGGGGAAACGGTGGCTGCGGTTATCGACAAGCACATCAACCACGATGTTGTTCCTCTGCATGTCATCGCGCCCCATGTTCCGCCGTGGTTGGGAGCGTGGGTTCTGCGGCTGATGGCCTGCAAACCGCAGGACCGCCCGGTGAATGCGCAGCAGGCGATCGAAGAGTTTCGGGCTTGGGAGAAAATGTCATCGGCACCGCAGATCATGCCCTGGATGCCAATGAACTATGCTCCAATGCCGGGCGCTCCCTATGCTCAGGGGGTCTATCCCACGGGTGCGGTGCCTGTGATGGGTTCCCCGACGACCAGTTCCGTGCCTGTTTACCCGATGTATTATCAGACGGGGCAGGTGCAGCCAGTGGTTCAAACAGCGGCTCAGCCGGTTCAGAGCCCCCCAGCGGTGACTGCGGCTGTCCGCCCTGCCGCAATCGCCCCACCCCGAGCAGCGGCCATAGGCCGACCTGTCCGTCCTCCTGCTCCTCCCGCAGTCAAGAGAGGTGGAGAGATCAGGAAGTATGGCCTTATTGGCATCGCAGTTCTGGCTGGATTGATCTTGGCCTTCAGCTTTTTGGGCAGGGATAAATCCCAGAAAGGAGCGCAGACAGCAGCGCAGAAGCCTGCAACTGGTTTTGGAGGACTTCAGAAGGTTCTTTTCCAGCTCCCAACGGACCGCCAGTTCCCTCCG
>CALDGV010000004.1 GCA_937941745.1 uncultured Prosthecobacter sp.
GGCGAGCAGGTCATCATGTCGGTCGTCTGGCATGAGCGTGTGCCCTCCGAGCAGCGTGAGATCGACAGCGAGGTGATGCAGCAGATGAACTACCGCGGCGTCAGCCCGGAGCTGATGAAAAAGCTCGAAGAAACCCGGCTGAACCTGCCCAAGCTGCGCGGAGCCAGGATGGATGAATGGATGCTGGAATGGCGGAAGGCCAACCTCACCCCCAAGGAAGATGTCAGCCTTGGCAAGTGGGTGGAGTCGCGCTTCAAGGCGGGTGCCACCGCCCTGCCGCTGGAGGAGCTTTCACGGGTGGCCAAGCGTGAGGGCAAGCCTTTCGCCAGCGCGGAGGAATTCCGGAAATGGATGGATGAGGAGAAGTTCTCCCAGCCGGTGAAGGACAAGCTGCTCGCCGCCGTGCCAAACACCATCAAAATGGCCAAGGACGTGATCGTCTGCCTCGACATCGCCACCGGCAGGCAGGTGTGGAAGTTTGAGGCTGAGGGCAAGCCTTCGGGACGCAGTTCCAGCAGCACCGCCGCCGTGGTGGATGGACGTGTGTTCGCCGCGTGCAGCACCCATCTCTACTGTGTGGATCAAAAGGATGGCCGCCTGCTCTGGAAGGCGGCCCTGCCTGCCATGGGCCCGGCAGCTTCACCCCTCGTCGTGGATGGTGTGGTCTATGTCGCCGCAGGGCACGCCCAAGCCTATGATGCCAAGGATGGCAGGCTGATCTGGGATCAGAAGCAGATCCGCAGTAACACGGGCAGCCCCAGCTGGTGGCAGCCAGCCTCTGGGGATCCCGTGCTCCTCATGGTTGGCAACAACAGCCTCTACGGCGTCTCGCCCAAGGACGGCAAAGTCCTCTGGGAGGTCGAAGGCGGCGGTCAATCCACCCCTGTGACTCAGGGCGACTGGCTGGTGATTTACAGCGGGGCCAAGGATGTCGGCCTCCGGGCCTACCAGTGGCAGAAGGAAGGAGCACCCAAGGCGGCTTGGTCACATTTCTGGGTCACCATGCGCTACAGCGGCAGCCCGATCCTCCATGAGGGTCATGTTTATCTCATGTGCGGAGGCAAGCATCAGTGCGTCGAGCTGGCCACTGGCAAGGTGAGCTGGCTGGAAAACGAGGTTCAAAGCACCATCACCTCCCCCATCCTGGCAGATGGCAAGATCATGGTCTTTGAGAACAACGGCACCCATCTTCGGGTCATCAAGGCTGCGGCGGAGGGGTATCAGCAGATCGCCAGACCTAAAATCGAAGGCATGGGCTGCACCTCGCCTGCGCTCAGCAATGGCAAGCTCATCGTCCGCCAGAAGGAAAAGCTCGTCTGCTTTGATCTTCGTCCAGAGAAGTGACCTCAGAAGGCCGGCTTTTGGTCGGCACTAGGCCCTGGAAGGTCAGGATGGCGTTTCGAGGCAGGCTTTGACCCATCTCGAAGGCCATCGCAGGCCCGGTGTAAGACCTTTGTCAGAGTGGGGCTGCATTATTGCTTTTATAAAGTGGGACGCTAAAATGCGCTTATTCTCACTTTTGACATGAACAACCGCCTTTCATCGCCCCGTCTGCGCTCCGGCATGCGTCTCCTGAGTGTCATCGGCGCGATGATTCTCAATCTTGGGCTGGCGGATGCGAGTGTGGAGACGGCGCGTCCTGCACGCCTGCTGGTGGACCTTTCCTCCCGGCCTGCTCCTCTGGGTTTGAGCGCTTTTGACCTCTGCATCTTGAGGGTGGATGCCCAGGTGGACCTGGAGGCAGCCCACGCGCTGGGCCACAAAGCCCTGGCCCGGGTGCCGCTGCTCGAGGTGCCTGCTGTTTCTGCCGCCGCCTCGCTCGCCAAAGAACTCGGCGTGCCACTTCTGGAGACTGAGGCGGCTGGCTTGGTCCGTCTGGATGCCACGCACCCGCGCTGGGTGCATGTGGTGGTGCATGAACTGGCCGAAACGGCTGCCGAGAGGGGCTTTGACGGTGTGGTCCTGGCGGATTTGGAGACCCTCAGCCAGGATGCGGAAAGGGCGGCGGTGCTGCGCCTCCTGCCACTGCTGAAATCCGCCTATCCGGACAAAAAGCTGTTCGTGGAAGAAGGCTTCCTGCTGCTGCCAGAAGCACGCCGCCACCTCGATGGCATGGTGTTTTTCGAAGAGCAGGCCGCCAAGTCCTCGCCAGAGTCGATTTTGCGCCTGGAACGCCGCATTCAAGGGGCGTCCCGCATGGGAGTGACACCTTATGTGGTCGGCTTTGAAGACCCGGAAAAGCCTTCCGACATCGCTGCCCGGACTGCACGCATCCGGGAGCTGGGCGGAGTGCCCTTCTTCACCACCCCGGAGCTGAAAGGTGCCAATCTCGGCCCGCTTCAGGAGGTGTCCCGGCGGGTGCTCGTGCTGCATTCCGGGCCTGCGGCAGAGACCTACAGCGCGCAGGTTCTGCATGGTTGCCTGGAGTGGCTTGGCTATGAGGTGGTTTACCGGGATGCAGGACAGCCCGAGGCTGGAGCGGGAATGCCGGGCCATCATGGCTTCAGCGCGGTGATCCTGGATCAGACGCTGGCGCTTTCTGCGGAACGCCAGCATGCTCTTGCGGAGCTGGTGACTGCCGTCGCACAGCGCAAGGTGCCGCTGCTGATCACCGGACTGCCCTGGCAGCAGCCGAAGGACTGGGCCCGCGTGAGCCAGTCACTGGGATTGGCTGGCAGCGGCAGGGAACTGCCCAGCCCCGTTTCCAAGACCCGTTTTGAACAGCTCCGCAACGACTGGCTGATGAACCCAGGGGCTGTTGCTCCGCGGACCTCTGGACTGCGTGATCTGCGTGTGAATGCGGCCGAGGGGGTGGAGAGCCTGCTTTCCCTGAAATCGGAAGGTGGGGAGTACACGCAGGTGGCGCTGACCCCTTGGGGCGGACTCTGGCTGGATCCGCTGGCGTTTGAGGCTGGCCCGCAGATCCATCCGCTGCCTTTCCTGGAAAAGATGCTCTCGAAAGGTGCCTTGGCTCCTGTGATGGACACGACGAGCCTGGACGGTCGGCGGCTGCTTGTCACTCACGTGGATTCGGAAGGTTTTGCAGAAACGAGCGACCTGCCTGGCATGCCCCTCGCCGCAGAAGCCATGCTGGAAAAGGTGGTCAGCCGGTATGCACTGCCCATGACGGTGGCCGTCTCTGAGGCGGATGTGCGTGGCTGGACTCCCGGCACGGATCCGCGTCAGGCGCTGCGTTTTCAGGAAGCGGCACGCCGCCTTTTCGCCCTGCCGAATGTCGAGCCCGCCTCCGCCACGCTCAGCCGTCCGCTGGGATGGAAGGGTCCCGAGGCGACGGCTGGGAGCCTGAATGCCTCTGCCCAGAGCCCTGCCAGCACCCTGGAGCGTGAGGTCGGCGGCTCGCTGGCCTTCCTGCACCGGCAGCTGCTCGGCCGGGGCGGGCGCATGCATGTGCTGAGCTGGCCTCGGGAAAGCCTGCCAAGTGCTGAGGCCGTGGCTTTCACCCGCCGGGTGGGTGTGGAGAACCTGATGCAGCAAAACCGCTTTTTGATGGCTGGGCGCACTCAAGCCCTGCCGACCCGAGGCTGGGGCGCGGGCGACCAGTTCAGCACAGTGCTCCAGGAACTGCGTGCTGGGCAGGAACTGGATGCCGAAACCTTCATTGCCGATGCGCGGCGTGCTGGTGAGCAGCGCTGGCTGGCCCCGGTGCAGGTGACCCTGCGGTTTGCTGATGCTGCCAGCGCCTCCCGTCTCAGCCAGGTGGAGAAAATCCTCGACTGGTGTGCCTCCCAGCCTTTCCAGGCGCT
>CALDGV010000005.1 GCA_937941745.1 uncultured Prosthecobacter sp.
GCCCACGATAGCCGGGCACGTTCTTGTCATCGGTCATGTGCCCCACACCGGCCTGATGCGAATAGAGGCCGGTGAGCAGCGAGGCACGTGTGGGGCAGCATCGCCCGGTGTTGTAGAACTGCGTGAAGCGCAGGCCGTTCTTCGCCAGAGCGTCGAGATTCGGCGTGGGAATCTCTGAGCCATAGCACCCGAGGTCCGCGAAGCCCATGTCATCGACGAGGATGACGACGATGTTGGGCTTGTCTGCGGCATGGATCGCGGAGCAAAGGGCGAAGAGGATGAACAGGAGCTTTTTCATGATCACTTGCCTTTGCCTTTTTTCTTTGGGGCACCGTCACGGCGAGGCTCCTCGCCCCAGTCGTTGCGGACATCGCCGATCCACTCATCGACGAAGGTCGTCGCAGCCCAGTCTTCCCATTGGCGGATGAGGTGCTGGCTCATGGCGGGGAATTTCGTGATGATGTCGTGCTGCTCGGTGCGGTCTTCATCGATGTTGTAGAGCTCCCACGGGCCTTTGAACTTCTTCACGAGCTTCCAGGGTCCGGTGCGCACGGCGCGGTTGCCCTCGTGCATCCAGAAGATGGGCTTCACGCGATGCAGCGGTTTGCCCTGGACTGCAGGCATGAGGGAAAGTCCCTCTGCAGGGAGGATCTTGTGTCCTTTGAATTCTGCCGGATACACCGCGCCGGTCACGTCGCAGGCTGTTGCCATGATGTCGATGAGATGCGCGGGCTGGTGCTCCAGCTTGCCATTTCGGTCCGCTGGAATGCCCGCAGGCCAATGCGCGATGAGTGGCGAACTGATGCCGCCTTCGTGCGTGAAGTGTTTATACCGGCGGAAGGGCGTGTTGTTCAGCGTGGCCCAGGTCATGCCGAGAAAGACGTTGCTGTCCGGGCCGCCGAGCACCTCGCCCTGCGTGATGCCGCGTGGGCCGCCCTCAGCGTTGCCACCGTTGTCGCTCATGAAAAGAATGAGCGTGTTCTCAAGCATGCCCCGCTCCTTCAGGCCGGCAATCATGCGACCGACGCTTTGATCAATGCAGTCGAGCATGGCTGCGTAGATGGCCATGAGGTGATCGTAGCGGTCCTTGTCCTCCTCGCTGAGCGAATCCCACGCAGGCACATCCGGCGGGCGCGGGCTGAGCGGCCACTTGGCATCGACGATGCCGAGTTCGATCTGCTTTTTATGCCGGGCCTCGCGCAGCTTGTCCCAGCCGATCTTGTATTTGCCGCGATACTTCGCGATCACGTCCTGCGGTGCCTTCAGCGGGAAGTGCGGCGCGCCATGGGCGAAGTATTGGAAGAAGGGCTTTCCGCTCGCTTTGGCATCATCGAGGAATTTCAGCGCCCAGTCGGTGAACATGAAGGTGGAATACCATTCGCCGCTGCCGACCTCCGGCGAATCGGCAGCCACCTTGCGTCCATCAAGATAAACCCATTTGCAGGCATCCTTGCTGCGCTCCTTCGGGAAATAGAGCTCGCCGAATTGCGTGGTCGCGGTGCGCTGAAAGCCACGTTCCCATGGCGGTGTGCCGTTTTGCTGCCCCAGGTGCCATTTGCCGACGATGGAGGTGTGGTAGCCCGCCGCGCCAAGCACCTCCGCCATCGTCACACAACGCTCATGCAGCCTGCCGAAGGTGCCATTCGACCGTGGGTCCACCAGGCCATCAAGAAACCCCATCCCGGCCTGGTGCGGATAAAGCCCGGTCATCAGTGAGGCACGCGTCGTGCTGCACCGTGCGGTGTTGTAAAACTGCGTGAAGCGCACGCCACCTGCCGCCAGTGCATCGAGGTTCGGCGTCGGGATCTCACTGCCATAGCAGCCGATGTCCGAGAAGCCCATGTCATCGACGAGGATGACGAGGATGTTGGGCCTGTCAGCGCCAAGGGCGAGGCTGGTTAGGAGACAGAGGCAGGCGAGAAGCGTTTTCATGGTGGGTGCCTGGATGGAGACGATTTTCAGAGGATGAACTTTCCCCGCAATGCCACCTGCGCCTATCTCGTTTCCACCCGCCATGATTCGTCCCATAGTCGCGCTCCTCCTGCTTTCTGCCTTCAGCCCGCTCCTTTCGGCGGAGAAGCCCAACATCATCGTCATCATGGCGGACGACCTTGGCTACGGGGATCTCGGCTGCTACGGAGCCACAGCGGTGAAGACGCCGAACATCGACAAGCTGGCCTCGGAGGGCGTGCGCTTCACCAGCGGCTACTGCAGCGCCTCCACCTGCACGCCGACGCGCTTTTCCTTCCTTACCGGAACCTACGCTTTCCGCCAAAAAGGCACCGGGGTCGCTCCGCCGAACGGCCCGGCCCTGATCAAGCCGGGCACCGAGACCATCGCTTCCGTCTTGAAAAAAGCGGGCTATGCCACGGCGGTGATCGGCAAGTGGCACCTGGGCCTTGGCGACCCCAAACCTGACTGGAATGGCGAACTGAAGCCCGGGCCGCTCGAAATCGGCTTCGATCACTGCCACCTGCTGCCGACGACCAACGACCGGGTGCCGCAGGTCTATGTGCATGACCACCGTGTGCTGAACCTGGATCCGAAGGACCCGCTGTGGGTGGGCGACAAGGCGCCGGATGAAAATCATCCCACTGGCATCACGCGCCGCGACACGCTGCGGATGAACTGGACGCACGGCCACAACAACACCATCCACAACGGCATCGGCCGCATTGGCTTCTACACCGGCGGGCACGCGGCGCGTTTCCGTGACGAGGATCTGGGGGATGAATGGGTCAAGCGCAGCAACACCTGGATCGAGGCGCACAAGGACCAGCCGTTTTTCCTTTTCTTCGCCAGCCACGACATCCATGTGCCGCGCATGCCGCATGAGCGCTTTCAGGGCAAAACGCCGCTCGGTTTCCGTGGCGACTGCATCGTGGAGTTCGACTGGTGCGTGGGCGAGATCATGAAGACGCTCGACCGGCTCAAATTGGCGGAAAATACACTGATCGTGCTCTGCTCCGACAACGGTCCGGTGCTCGATGACGGCTACGTGGACGGCGCGGTGGAGAAACTGGGCTCGCACGAACCTGCTGGACCCTTCAGCGGTGGCAAATACAGCGTGCTCGAAGGGGGAACGCGGACCCCCTTCATCACGCGCTGGCCGGGCCGCATCAAGCCGGGCGTCTCGGATGAGGTCGTGTGCACCGTCGATCTCGCGGCGAGCTTTGCCGCCCTCAGTAATGCCGGTTTGCCGGAAAATGCCTGCCTCGACAGCCTGAACGTGTTGCCCGCCCTGCTCGGCGAGCCTGGGTCGAAGGGCCGTGATCACCTGCTCCAGCAGGACAACAACGGTGTGAACTTCGGCCTGCGCATCGGCGAGTGGAAGCTGGTCCGCTCGAAGCCGCAGGGCAAATCCAAGGCAGTGGTCACGAAAAAACCGCGCGTGGAGAGCGGTGGCCTGCACCGCCTGTATCATCTCCCGGATGATCCGGCGGAGTTGAAGGACGTCAGCGCCCAGAATCCGGAGAAGACACAGGAAATGATCGCCAGGATGGATGCGATCATCGCGGCTGGGCGCACCAGGAAGTGACGAGCCTTTTTAGCCGTTCCAGACGAAGGTCACAGGCTTGTCGATGTCCGGATGCACGCTGTGGTGCACGGGGCAGCCGAGAGCCGTGGCCTCCAGTACCTTGCGGTCAGGATGATCCGCCGGCAGGGGAATGGTGATGGTCACAGGCAGACGCACGATGCGGCGTGGCGAATCCTCGCTCATGTGCTTTTCCACGCTGACTTTCATGCCTGGAAGGTCGTAGCCCTTCTGGTTTGCCTTGATGCCGATGACCGTGGCCATGCAGGCGGCCAGCGCCGTTGCCACGAGGTCGGTGGGAGAAAAGGATTCGCCCTTGCCGTGGTTGTCCACGGGGGCGTCGGTGATGAACTGGTTCTTCGATGGGCCGTGAGTGGCTTCGCAACGGAGTCCGCCAAGGTAATCAATGGAAATGGAAACTGCCATGCGTGCCTCTTAACAGCCGGATGAAAATCAGGACAAGGTGATTTTATCCGCGCTGGAGGCCCTGCCCTCAGGGCCAAACTTCAGCCGTGCTTCTGAATGATGCGGATGAAGTCGGCGAGGTAGGCACCAGCCTTCTTTTCGCCCACACCGCGGATTTTCATGCCATCCGCCAGGGTGCGAGGTTTCAGCCGGGTGAGGAACTCCAGCGTCTGATTGCTGAAGATGAGGTAGGCTGGCACGCCCTCCGACTGCGCGAGCAGGTTGCGGTGCTTCTTCAGCTTCTCAAAGAGGGTGTCATCGAAGCCCAGCTCATTGGTGCTGATTTCGGGGACTGGCAGCTTGGCGCCGGGCTTGAGAGGCGACTCCGCCTTCGGTGCTGTGTTCGGCCACAGCATCTTCACATTGGAGCCTGTGCGCATGATTTCAGCCCCTTTGGCGGTCAGGGTGACCAGGGGATACTCGCCGGTGCTGGTGGCGATCAGGCCCTCTCGTTCCATCTCGGCAAAAAGCGGGTGCAGCGCCTGGGTGCCCAGGTGCTTGAGCAGGCCATAGGTGCTGAGCTGATCCAGTCCGGCATCGACGACCTCCTTGGACTTGCTGCCAACCAGCATCTGAATGATGCGTCCCCTGCCAAAGCGGCCTTCCCAAGTGCCATCGCCATGCTTGGTGGACATGCGGGCGATGCCACTCAGGACTTGGCGGAGCATCGTCACATCGTCTGCAGAGCCTTCTCTTGGGACCTGAACACCTTGACGGCGGCAGACATCGCAGGTGCCGCAGGGCTGGCTTTCGCTTTCTCCAAAGTAGGCCAGGATCTGCTGCTGGCGGCAGCGCTGCTCATCATAGCAGAGGTCGATCATGGCCTTGAGCTTGGCGCGGTCGCGGCGCTCCTTTTCGCGGATCGCAGCGGCATCGAGCTGGAGGTCGCGCGTCAGCACCCCAGGCTGCAGCAGCCGGGTGCCGCGGATGCGCTTGCCGGGGATGTCATAGCGGTCGATGTAGCCGGCACGGGCAAGATGGCTGAGCGAGGAACTGACCGCCATGCTGTTCTTCAAGCCCGCATAGTCAGTCAGGTCTTCGATGCTGGCCTCGACCTCGTGCTGGGCGTTCGCCCAGTTCAGCAGCGCCTGGTAGATGCTCTGGATGACGTCCACGCCAGGATTGGCGCCATCGAGGAAGAACTCCTGCGTTCTGGTATCCGCAAAGTTGAAGAAAAGTTCGCAGTGGGATGGCTCACCGTCACGGCCGGCGCGGCCTGCCTCCTGGTAGTAGGCCTCGATGCTGCCTGGAACATCAAAATGAACGACGAAGCGCACGTCGGCCCGGTCAATGCCCATGCCGAAGGCATTGGTCGCTACGGCAATATCGTACTTTTTGCTGATGAACTGATTCTGCCGGTCCTCCCGCTGCTTGTCATCCAGACCACCGTGGTACTCGATGGCTCGAATGCCCAGGTCCTTCAGCGCCTCACCGACTTCTTCCACCTTCTTGCGGGTCGCGCAGTAGATGATGCCCTTTTTGTGGTCGCGGATGATCTGTTTGAGCCTCGCATACTTGTCGTCTCCCTTCTTCGTGTGGAGCACGTTGAGGCTCAGATTGGGCCTCTGAAAGCCGCGGATGGTGACGAAGGGGTCACGAAGGTCCAGCACCTTCAAAATGTCCGCCCTGACTTCGGTCGTGGCAGTGGCCGTGAGGGCCACGACCTGCGGTCTGCCAAGAGCTTCTAAGGCCTCGCCAAGGCGGAAGTAGTCCGGCCTGAAATCATGCCCCCACTGCGAGAGGCAGTGCGCCTCATCCACGGCGAAGAGGGCGATCTCCACCTGCCTCATCGTGTTGGTGAACATGCGGCTGCGGAAACGTTCCGGAGCCACATACACGAGCTTGTATTCGCTCCGTCGCAGGGCGGCGATGCGTTCCTGCTGCTCTGCGAGGGTCAGGGTGCTGTTGATGACCGTGGCCGGAATGCCGCGTCGTTCCAGGGCGTCCACCTGGTCCTTCATCAGGGCGATGAGTGGGCTGACGACGACCGTCACGCCGTCCATCACCATGGCGGGAAGCTGATAGCACAGGCTCTTGCCGCCGCCGGTGGGCATGATGACCAGCGTGTCCCGCCCGCCAAGGATGTTGGCCATCACCTGCTCCTGACCATCGAGGAACTCCCGGAAGCCAAAGTACTTCCGCAGCGCCTCACGGGCATCGTGAATCGGTGTGGAGGTGGCGCTGAGGGGATCGGGATCGGTTTCCAAGAGTGTTCACTTGATGCGTGGCAACCTGCGGCGGTGCAAGTGGCGTCTGTGTGCTATGTCTTGGTTCTTCTCATGATCCGCACTGCTCCGCTGCTCTTCGGCCTGATACTTTGTCACGCACCGGCATGGGCCCAATCGGCCTCCCAGGGTTCGCTCGCCTGGGTCAGCAGCCTGAGCAAGGGGCCTCCGGGGCTCTTCACGCCACTGGCGCCCTGCCGGGTGGCCTTTGACCTGAGCTGGAACAACCTGATTTCAGCGGGGTCTGCCAAGGTGACCGTACAGGAGTCAGGAGCCTATCAGGTGGCCCGTGCGGAGGCTGCCACTACGGGCTTTGCCCGCTCGCTGTGGAGCTACGACTGCACGATGACCTCGGTCATGGAGCGGGGGCCGCTGCGGGCCGTGCACATGGAGCATTCGGAAACGGATGTGCGGGAGACGGCCGCCTACTGGGTGCAGTTTGGCAGCAGCCAGGTCCGCACCCTCACCAAGCTGACACCCAAGTCAGGCGATGCCAGCAGCAGCACTTCAATCTGCCCTTACGGACCTGTGGATGACCTGCAGTCGGCGATTTTGTATGTGCGTAGCCATCCTCTGAAGACTGGCGACCAGATCACGCGCGTGGTGCAGCCTTTTGACCGGCCCTATCTGACCACCTTCAAGGTCATCGCCAGGGAACGTCGAAAGGTTGAAGGGGTCACATATCCGACGATCAAGATGGATGTGAAGATCCGGAAGCTGGATCGTCGCACGCTGACGTTGGGCAGCTTCAAAAAGGTGAAGACCGCCACAATCTGGATCAGCGATGATGCCTGGCGGCTGCCCGTCGAAATGCATGCCGACATCTCTGTGGGCTTCATTTCCGCCACGTTGACAAGCCGTGAGTGGTTGACGGGTGCCAGCTCGACAACCCACCTGCCACCGAGCTTCACCAGTCCCTGAAAGAAGGTGATTGGGGTACAAAAAAGGCCGGGGCGCTCATGCGCCCCGGCCTGTGGTCCAGGTCTTGCCTGGAATTGAATTAGTGCTCGTAGCCCGATTCGCCGTGTTCGGCGAGGTCGAGTCCGGTAGACTCCACTTCTTCGGTCGGACGGAGGCCGACGATCAGCTTCACCACGATGGTGATGACCAATGTTGCAACCACGCTCCAGACGATGGTGAGGGCGACGGCCTTGAACTGATTCATGACGAGACCTTCCTTCAATCCAGCGATGATGGAGTTGGCCTTCTCATCAGCAAACACACCGGTCAGGATGGCACCCAGGGTGCCGCCCACGCCATGCACGCCGAAGGTGTCGAGGGCGTCATCATAGCCCAGGATCTTCTTGAGGTAGGCCACGGCAAGGAAGGGAACGACGCCAGCGAGGGCACCGATGATCACCGAAGAGGTGGCGGTGACGAAGCCTGCGCCAGGAGTGATGACCACCAGACCAGCCACGATGCCCGAGCAGAAGCCCAGGACGGAAGGCTTGCCGCGAAGCACCCATTCCAGAACGGCCCAGACGAAGCCAGCGGTCGCAGCAGCGAGCGTGGTGGTCATGAAGGCGTTGGCAGCGATGCCGTCAGCACCCAGCGCAGAGCCGGCATTGAAGCCATACCAGCCGACCCAGAGCATGCCGGTGCCGATGGCGCAGAGCACCATGCTGTGAGGAGCCATGGAATCCTTGCCGTAGCCCTTGCGCTTGCCGAGCAGAAGGCAGAGGACGAGCGCGGACCAGCCTGAGGTCATGTGAACCACGGTGCCGCCAGCGAAATCGATGGCCTTGATGCCTGCATCAGGATTCAGCGGGCCGCACATGAAGCCCGTTGTGCTCCAGACCATGTGGGCGAAGGGGAAGTAAACCACGAACATCCAGATGCCCACGAAGAGGAGCACGGAGATGAACTTCATGCGCTCAGCGATGGCACCAATGATGAGCGCCGGGGTGATGATCGCGAAGGTCAGCTGGAACATGCACCACATGGCATCGCTGATCCAGTAGTAGCCTGCGCCTGAAGCGTAGGGCGAGACTCCATCGAGAAACTTGTAGGCGAAGTCACCAATGAAGGCATTGCCAGCTCCAAAGGAAAGGCTGTAGCCACAGGCCCACCAGAGGATGGTGACCAGACCGGCAATGCCCATGCACTGGGCGATCACGGAAAGAACATTCTTTCTGCGGACCAGACCACCGTAGAACAGGAAGAGGCCGGGAAGCGTCATGAAAAGCACCAGGGCCGTGCTAGTCATCTGCCAGGCATTGTGGCCTGGGCCAGGACCGGCGATGTTCGATTTCCAGGTCACATCACCATCTTTTCCCGCCTGACCATTGGTGACATATTTTTCCAGGTCGAGGATGCGCTGCTCAAGTGTGGGAGCAGCGGGCTCGGCAGGAGCGGCAGCAGGAGCTGGCGCCGCAGGTGCGGCGGCATCCTGAGCGGAGAGGGAGCCAGTGGTGAATGCGAGGGCGGCCAGGACACCGCACGAGAATGTGCGCCAGGGAAGCATGGGAAGCGTCATAGATGAGAGGTTGGTGGGTTGGAGGGGGTTGAAAGACCCGGTCACTTGACCGGTTTTCGAACTCGTTAGAAAAGCTAAGCAGGCGGCGTGCCAAGTTTTGGAGGCAGCTCTTTCCTGAGTTTGCCGCACCAAACAAAACTCCCCGGTTTCATCAAGAAACCGGGGAGTTTGAAGGAGGTGTTGAAACTGCCGAATCAGTGGTTGGCCGTGATGTTGTAGGCCACTCCGCCGTGTTCGCCGATATCCAGGCCTTCGGCTTCTTCTTCAGGGCTTACACGGAGGCCGAAGATCAGCTTCAGCACGAAGAACAGGCCAAAGGCGAAGATGAAGGTGAAGACGCCGTAGGCGGCGATGCCCTTCAACTGCGTCATCAGCTGGGCTGCGCCAGCCTTGGCTCCGAAGAGGCCGACCGCAAGCGTGCCAAAGATGCCGCAGACGAGGTGCACGGAGATGGCTCCGACGGGGTCGTCGATCTTGATCTTGTCGAAGAACAGCACGGAGAAGACAACGACCACACCTGCAATGGCACCGATGATGATGGCATCCAGAGGGCTCATCTGATCGGCTCCTGCAGTGATGCCCACGAGACCAGCCAGGATTCCGTTCAGAGCCATCGAAAGGTCAGGCTTCTTCAAGACAACCGTCGAGGTCAGTGCTGAGGAGACGCCGCCAGCCGCGGCTGCCAGGGAGGTGGTGACCAGAGTCAGGGAGACCAGGGCTGGATCTGCCGAGAGCACCGAACCGCCGTTGAATCCAAACCATCCGAGCCAGAGGAGGAACACACCGATGGTCGCCAGCGGCATGGAGTGGCCGACGATGGGCTTGATCTTGCCATCGGCGGTGTATTTGCCCAGGCGAGGCCCAAGAAGCAGGACGCCTGCCAGAGCTCCCCAGCCTCCGACGGAGTGCACGAGGGTGGACCCTGCAAAGTCGTAGAAGGGTGTTTCCAGGCGGTTCAGCCAGCCGTTGCCCCACTTCCAGCTTCCTGCGATCGGATAGGCGATGGCGACGAAGAGCGTGGAGAAGAGCATGAAGGTGCCCAGCTTCACACGTTCAGCCACAGCTCCGGAGACGATGGTGGCGGCCGTGGCGGCGAACATGGCCTGGAACAGGAAGTCGGTCCAGTAAGTATAACCGACGTTGTAACCAGAGGTCAGGCCGTTCTCCGGAAGTGGCAGGCCGAATCCGGCGAATTTGAACCAGAACTGGGAATCACCGTCTGCAAAGCCAGGATACATGAGGTTGAACCCGCAAAGCGCATAGGTCAGCAGGCCGATGCATGGAATCAGCGTGTTCTTGAAGAGGATGTTCACCGTGTTTTTCGACTGGGTGAGGCCCGTCTCAACGGTGGCAAAGCCCAGGTGCATGATGAAGACCAGCGCAGCGGAGATCATCATCCACAGGTTGTTGGTCGTGAAAAGCTCGATGGAGGGCCCTTTGTCCTCTTCGGCCGGAGCTTCAGCAGGCGCTGCCGGGGCAGGTGCTGCGGGTGCCGGGGCAGCCGGAGCGGCGGCTGGTGCAGAAGCGGCTGGAGGTGCGGCGGTGTCTTGTGAGTGAGCCAGCGGCTCAAGCGTGAGGCCCCAGAACGAGGTCGCTGCTACGGCAGCAACGAGGCATCCAGTCCATCGGTTTTTCGTCAGCATATGGGTGGGTTGTAGGTGTTGATAGGTTTTTGCGGCTCTAGGAACCGGTCACCAGCCACTAAGCAAAGTGCGTGCCAACCTTCGTGCCCGCGTTTTCAGCAGGGCTTAACCATCATTTTGTTCGCTGTCCCCAATGGGTCGAGGCATCAAGGGCGGCGCCAGAGCAGTGCCAGGAACAGCGGGAACTCCTTGCGTGCCCGGTTTTCAGCCCGTGCCCTGGGGCCCGGCTGGCTTTCCTTGTGGGAATGCCATTCCTGCAGCCCTGCCAGGGTCAGCCCTGCGGCGAACCCAGGGGCCATCAGGCTGTCCAGGCTGCGGTGCACGCTTACGGTGCTTTCGCTGTCGGCCTTCCCTGGATGCATGACGATTGGGATGCTCAGCGTGCTGCTGTACGCGTCCACCCTGCGGTACTGGATCTTGCGCTCCTCTTCAAAGCCCCAACTGGACTGCCTCGGGATGCGGAACGCAGGGTGGTTCAAGACCCACAGCATCCGGCCACCGGGCTTCAGCACTGCCACCGCCGCCGAACAAACCTTGTCGAGATGCTCCAGGTTTTGCAGGCAGAGAATGGCGGAGGCGGCGTCGAAGTCACCCAGGCCACCGAGGTCGGCCGCATCGCGGTCAAAGTAGCGGATGGGGGTGCGCCCTTGATAAGTGCGTGCCTTCTGGATGAGGGTTCGTGAAGCATCAATGCCCGTGACCAGGGCGCTGCTGCCGTCGCTGATCGCCCGGGAGAAAACTCCCTGGCCGCAGCCGATGTCGAGGATGCGTTCGCCGCGCTGAGGCTGGAGCAAATCGAGTGCACGGGGGATCACGACCTCGCGATAGAGTTCGGAGCCGCGCTCGCCGATGATCCGGTCATACCAGTCGGCGGACTTCTCCCAGGAGGTGCCGCCCAGGCTGCGGTCACCACCGCGCGGCGGCCCCTCACGGCGAGGCTGGTCACGGCGAGGCTGGTCACGGCGCTGCGTGAAGCGGTTGGGCGTGCGGGAGCCGGTGGGCTTGCGAGGGCGTTCAGGTGTCATGAGACAGCGATATGCCGCAAAGTGGCCGTGCAGGAAAGCTTCTCTCGCAGATTCCCATGGCTGAGTCGGAAGGTCAGCCGAGGACTTTCAACCCGACGACACCGCTGAGGATCAGCAACACGCAGAGGATACGGCCCACTTCACGGGGTTCTCCCAGCACGGCCATGCCGATCAGGGCGGTGCCGGCGGCGCCGATGCCGGTCCAGACGGCATAGCCTGTGCCCACCGGGATGCTTTTCAGCGCCTGGGCGAGCAGCAGAAAGCTGGCGATCATCGTCAGCACGGTGGCGATGCTGATCCCGGGCCGTGTGAAGCCCTCCGAATACTTCAAACCGATGGCCCAGCCGACTTCGAGAAGGCCGGCGAGGATGAGGAAGGCCCAGGCCATGACCAATCAGGGCTCCCGCTGCTGCGGCGGATTGGGGGCATTGAGGGACAGGGACTTGCGCACTTCATGGGCGTAGGTGTCCGGAGTGGCATGCTGGGCATGCTCTCGGGCACCTTCAAACCAAGTGTGGGTGCTCGGCGTGTGGGAGCGGGCCACCGCGAGAAGGGTCTCCATGCTGATCGGCACAGGCTGCCCGCTGTGAATGGCGGCGGACAAGGTCATCTCGGCAGCGCGGTCGAAGACGAACTTCAGGTCGGCACCCGAAAAACCTGCCGTGGCAGCCGCCAGAGCCGGGGCATCGAGATTGGAGATGGGCTTGTCTTTCGCCAGGAGGGAGATGATCTGCACGCGGGCAGGCTCATCGGGCGGTGGCACAAAAACGGCCTGGTCAAACCGACCTGGACGGCGGAAGGCGGGATCAAGGGCCCAGGGCTGGTTGGTGGCACCGATCACCAGCACGCGCTGGTTTTCACCCCTCATGCCATCCATCTCATGCAGGAACTGGTTAACCAAGTTGCGCAGCTGGCTTTCACGCACATGGCGGCGGTCCTGGGCCAGGGAGTCGAGGTCGTCAAAGACCAGCACGCATGGGGCGTTGGCGCGGGCTGTCTCGAAGATTTGGTGCAGGTTCCGCTCTGTGCTGCCGAAATAGGGGTCGAAGATCTCGTGCAGGCCTACGGAGAGGTAATTGCAGGGCACCTCACCAGCCACGGCCCTGAGCATCAGGGTCTTGCCACAGCCTGGGGGGCCGTAGATCAGGATGCCGCCGCCAGTACGCTTGCCGTAGGCTTTGTAGAGGTCGGGATACTGTAGCGGGTAGATGATCTTGAGACGGATCTCCTCCTTCAGCTCCTCCATGCCTCCCACATCACTGAAGGTGACTCCGAAGCGGGCCGGATCACCTGGGGCATAAAAAGTCTCGGGCCGCCAGTCGTAGGGCGGATCGTCGAAGGGCAGGTCGGCAAAGTCCTGGGTGGATTCACCCTCGTCAAAGGCGTCTGCCGGAGGCGGTTCTGGAGCCGGCGCTGGGGACGTGCGGCGTGCATCGCGCACCGTCTGGCCCAGTTCACGCTCCAGCGCAGGATCGCTCAAGGTGCCGTCAATCTGGGCGGCGCGCTCAAAGTGCTCCATGGCCTTGGAGCGGTCGTTTTCCGTCAGGTAAACCCGGCTCAGCAGCAGGTGAGCCTGGGCGTCCTGCGGGTCCATTTGCAGCACCCGTTCCGCCCGCACCGCCGCCTCCGAGGTCTCGCCCTGAAGGAAAAGCACCCTGGCCACGCCCAGCTGGGCGTCGGTGTGGTCCGGCTCCAGCTGCAGCACCCGCTCAAAGCTCTCCCGGGCATCCTCCAAGTGCAGCTGCTCCAGGCTGGCATGGCCAAACAGGAGCAGGAGGGAGATGTTGTCCGGCGACTGCTCAAGAGCGTCGCGGATGGCCTGGAGAGATGACATGCCTTGCATGGGGGGACTGGACCGGCATCACGGGATGCCTTCAGCCGGGAACTAACCGGAACCAGGGCGGGGTGCCACAGATTTCTTTGGCGTGGAGGGGCGGGCGCGATTGAATGCCCCGGCGCTCCCGGCTGTCTCACGGGCGCTCTTTTCCCATCATGAACCGTCGTCAACTGCTCGCCTCCGCCCTCGTCGCCTCCTGCGCACCTGCTCTTCGTGCCGAAGACCCGCCGGAATTGAATGCCGACCAGGTGCTGGAACTCGTCCGCCGCAGCTATGCCCTGCAAAACCACCGGATGGCCGGCGAACTGCGTGATGACGACACCGGCAAGGCCGAACCCCTGGAGCTCACCCTCACCGGCAACGTCATGCGCTTCCGCTTCAAGAACACCCCGCCGGAGATCGTCCACCTCGACCTCACCACCACGCCTGCCACCCTCTGGCAGGTCAAGGCCGGGGGAAGCTCCCCCGTTCCGTTGAGCAATGCGGCCGACCCGGTCCGAGGCATGGATCTCAATTATGAGGATCTTTCCCTGCGCTTCATGTACTGGAAAACCGTCAAGATGCTCGATGCCAACGCCCGTCTGGGTGCTGCCCGGGTCAAATGCTGGCTCATCCGGGTCACCGCCCCGGACACCAAGGGTCCGTATTACACCGTGGACCTCTGGGTGGAGAAGGCCAGCGGCGGCATCGGCAAAATGGAGGCCTACAACACCGTCAGCAAGATGGTGAAGCGCTTCCAGGTCACCAAAATCCAGAAAGCGGATGGTGCCACCCTGCTCAAGGAGATGCGCATCGAGTCCTTCAACCCCCTCAACGGGGAGCCGAAAGGCCGCACCTACCTCAGCCTGGAGCCGCCGCAGAAGCAGTGAAGCCTCGGCTGGAGGGACCGGATCACGCCTCAGGCCATCTTCATTTTCGTGAAGGCATTGCCTTCGTTCATGTCGATGCGCTCGGGGCGGCCCTTGTATTTGTACACCAGCTTGGTGTGGTCGATGCCCATCAGGTGCAGGATCGTGGCGTGCAGGTCATGCACATGCATTTTCTGGTCTGCTGCGCGCAGGCCGAGCTCATCGGTGGCCCCGATCACCTGGCCGCCTTTGATGCCTCCGCCCGCCATCCACATGGTGAAGCCCGTCGGGTTGTGGTCGCGGCCATCCCCCTTTTCGCTCATCGGCGTGCGGCCGAATTCACCGCCCCAGATCACCAGGGTCTCGTCCAGCAGTCCGCGGGCCTTCAGGTCCATCAGCAGTCCGGCCACCGGCTTGTCCGTCTCATGGCAGTATTTCGTGTGGTTCTCCTCGATCTTGTCGTGGGCATCCCACTTGCTGCCGGAGCCCGAGTACAGCTGGATGAAGCGCACGCCGCGCTCCACCAGCCTCCGGGCCAGCAGGCAGTTCCTGCCAAAGGTGGCCGTCTTCGGATCATCCAGCCCGTAGAGGCGCTTGGTGGCCTCTGACTCCTTCGTCAGGTCCACCGCCTCCGGAGCCTGCGACTGCATCCGGAAGGCCAGTTCATAGGCCTTGATGCGGGCGTCCAGCTGCGTGTTGTCCGCACGTTCCAGGCCATGGTTGCGGTTCAGCTTGTTCAGGAACGAGAGCTTGGCCAGCTGGCGGTCCTGGGTCACACCCTTGGGTGCGTTCAGGTTGGCGATCGGCGTGCCATCCGGCTCAAACTCCACGCCCTGGTAAACGGCGGGCATGAAGCCGCTGCCCCAGTTGCGCACCCCGTTCACCACCTGCGAATCCGTGTCCTTGATGACCACAAAGGCCGGCAGGTTCTGGTTCAGCGTGCCCAGGCCGTAGTTCACCCAGGCACCCAGGGAGGGGCGGCCGCCAAAAATGCTGCCCGTGTTCATGGAGCACACCCCGCCTGCGTGGTTGATCCCATCCGAGACGCAGGAGCGGATCACGCACAGGTCGTCCGCCATCCGTGCCGTGTGCGGCAGCCAGTCGCTGATCCACAGGCCGCTTTCCCCATGCTGCTTCCATTCCCGCTTGTCCGCCAGCAGGGGAGCCCGGCTTTCCCCCATGGCCGTGATCACCGTGCCAAAGCTCGGCGGCAGCTGCTGCCCGGCCAGCCTCCGCAGCAGCGGCTTCGGGTCAAAGAGGTCCAGATGGCTCGGCCCGCCCTCCATGAAGAGGAAAATCACGCTTTTGGCCTTTCCTGAGCGGTGCGCTAGCTTCGCCGCCATCGGATTGCCCGGATTCCCTCCCGCATCCCCCAGCGCTGCGAGCGCTTCAGAGTCGGCCAGCAGGCTGGCCGCGGCCAGGGCACCAAAACCGCCACCAGCGCGGCGGAGAAAGTCGCGACGGTTCGTCAGGATCTCGTGATGGGGCAGGGAGGTCATGGTGGCTAATACAGTCCCAGCCACCTGAATCTTGGACAGGAAAATGGCAGGGATTTCCTCAGCTCGAGGGAACCACCTGGGTGGGCATCGGATTTCGAGGTTTCACCACCCGCACGCTTTGCAGGCGCAGCGCCTGGCCATCGTAGGTCCGGCATTCCTCCGCACTCTCGATGCCTGTCGTGGGATGCAGCAGCATGAGACGGCTGGCCTTGCCAGGGTGCCTTTGCGTGGCGAGCTGACCGTAGCAGATGAGCTGGCGTACGTCGTCGATCTTCGGCCAGTCATCGCCGGTGGGGCGTTTGTACTTCGCATCGCCCACCCAGACTTCGTTTTCCTGATGCCAGAGGAAGTCGGCATCCTGGCCGAGCTTCTGAGTGGGTGAAACGAGCAGCGAGCCCAGCCGCACCTGCTCCTGCACCACTGCCCCTCCTGCACCCACTTTGCCGCTTGGATGAAATCTGCCCTCAGAGCCTGCCAGGCTTCCTGCGGTTCTGGCAGATGCTTCATGGAGCTGCGCCACTGGCTGGTCTTACTATAAAAATAGATGCCCAGCTTGTCTGCGCTGCTGCCCCTTCATGCTGCCGAGCGGAAAGCTTTCCTAAATCATCCGCCGCTGTTCCTCTGCCTCCGTCAGCCGGGGCTGGAGGGTGGTTCGGTCAAAGGTGGCGGCGAACTCGGCGAGGGTCTTTTCTGGCATTGAGGAGAGACTAAAAGAAGGCGGCTCCGTGATGCCAGGAAATACTCCCTGTGCCGATGGATGTCGGCATTGGAGAGACTGATGTGAGGCTTGGTTTTGGCTGAAGCTGATGGTTTCAGCGCGAGGTCTAAGATGGCCTCCTTGAAGGTGGCAGGCCTTCCTGGGTAGTTGCCATTAGCCCTGCAGCGTCTCCACGCGCATCCAGCTGGGCTCGCCCTGGACGCAGTCGAGGGCGCGGATGGCGGCGAGGGCTTCCTTCATGTCGCCCAGGCGGGCGTCGTGGATCATGAGGACGAGGCTGGTCTGTCCGCTGGTGTCTTCGAGATCCTCGGGCTGGATCATGGAGGAAATGCCGATGTTCCTCCGGCCAAGTTCCGCGGCCACCTGGGCGAGGACGCCGGGGACATCGGCCACGGTGAGGCGCAGGTAGTAGTGGGAGACGGTGTCGTCGATGGGCTTGCTCTTCCCGTAGAGACCATGGGGGACGAAGCCGCTGTGGCGGGCTCCATACACGAGCGTGGCGGCGGCTTCGCAGAGGTCGCTGATGACGGAGCTGCTGGTCGGGTCCTGGCCGGCGCCGCGGCCATAGAAGAGGGTTTCGCCAACGATGTCGCCATGGACGAGCACGGCGTTGAAGCTTCCGCTGACGCTGGCCAAAACGTGGCTCAAGGGCACCAGCGTGGGCTGGGTGCGGACTTCGACAAGCCCCTGGGCATCGGCACGGATGACGGAGAGGAGCTTGATGGTGTAGCCGAGGCGCTTGGCGAACTTGAAGTCGGCGAGGTCGATCTTGTCCACGCCTTCTACATGGACGCAGTTTTGCGGAATCCAGAAGCCGTAGCTGAGGGAGGCGAGGATGATGGCCTTGTGCGCAGCATCCCAGCCGCTGACATCCAGCGTGGGGTCGGCTTCGGCATAGCCTTTGTCCTGGGCTTCCTGCAAAGCATCCGCGTAGCTCAGGCCGGCCTGGCTCATGCGGGTGAGGATGTAGTTGCAGGTGCCGTTGATGATGCCGTGGATGGAGAGGATGCGGTTCCCGACGAGGCCTTCCTGGAGCACTTGAATGATCGGGATGCCTCCGGCGACGGCGGCTTCGAAGTAGATCGGCACTCCGCACTGCTCGGCGAGGGCGAAGAGCTCCTGCCCCCGCTCGGCGAGCAGGGCCTTGTTGCCGGTGACGACGATCTTTTTGGCCCGCAGGGCAGCACAGACGAGGTCGTAAGCCGTGGTGGTGCCGCCGATGAGCTCGACGACGACCTGGATGTCGGCATCCTCAATCAAGTCCTGCCAGCGGGTGCTGACCATCTCAGCAGGAACTGCCACATCTCTGGGGCGGGCCAGGTCGCGCACGATCACGCGCTTCACCCGGATGTCTGCGCCGGTGCGCTGGACGATGAGGTCACGGTTGGCGTCGAGGTTCTTGAAGACACCCGCGCCGACATTGCCCAGGCCGGCAAGTCCGATGTGAATGGTGCGGGGAGTGGTGCTGGCGGCCATGAGCAGGAAAGGGGCAGGTTTGGGAAAAGGGGGCGCTAGTCATGCAGCGCGCCGCCGGAAGATCAAAGGGCAATCTTGGGCCGCTAGAGCAGCCTTGACCAGGCTGGTTTCCCCGCTTTCAGCCTTCCATGCCCCGCCTCATTGCCATTGTCGCCATGTCCTCGAACCGTGTGATCGGGCGGAATGGCACGCTGCCCTGGCATTTCCCGGAAGACCTGAAGTTCTTCAAGCGCACGACGCTGGGCCATCCGATCCTCATGGGGCGCACGACCTTTGAATCCATCGGCCGCCCGCTGCCAGGCCGGCAGAACATCGTGCTGAGCCGCACCCTGGCGCCGCGTGAGGGAGTGACGGTGATCCGCAGCCTAGAGGAGCTGCCGCAGGCCTGTCCGGAAGCTGACACGGTTTTCGTCATCGGCGGTGCGCAGGTTTATGCCGAGCTGCTGCCGAAGTGCGAAGGGCTTTACCTGACCTGGATCGAGCAGCCTTACGAGGGAGACACGTTCCTGCCTGCCTTTGAGCACCTCTTCACCTTGAAAGAGGTGCTGGAGAAGACGGAGTCGCTGGAGTTCCGCTATTACGAGCGGAGTTAGACCACCACCAGCTGCTCAGAAGCGCGGCCAGCAGCAGGAGGAGCCAGAGGGTGCCGTTGGAGTCGGGGGCCAGGGTGGCTTCCGCCTGAGCCAATCGGAGCTGGGAGAGATCGCGGAAGGGTTTTGCCTGGCTGAGGTCCGCTTCGCGGGCATCGGCAAAATGCGCAGCACCCAGGAGGAGCAGGCGATCATGCTGCCGGACCTCGAAGAAGCCGGGCCGGGAAGGTGCCCGCAGCAGATGAGCCTGGAATGCCGGCCAGCTCTGGGCAGTTCCCGGAGGATCGGACAGCTTCAGCGTGAGCGGTGGCGCCTTCTCTCCCCGTTGATGAGCCACGGTGAGGCGTTGACGAAGCTCGAAGTTTGCCGCTTCGGGTGCCAGCTTCTCCTGGCGGATGCTTTGCAGAAAACGATGGAGCAGCACGGCCAGTGCAGGCAGTCGGCCTGCATTGCTGTTCAGCAGGTCGAAATGGCAGAAGAGCTGCTGACAGTCGGCGGGAGTCCGGCGCAGGCTGATAAGAGGGCGCTGGCCCTGCCAGACCAGCACGTGATCCTGCTCCTCTCGCGGCATGATCATGCCTTCGGAGACCTGCAGGGACTGCCAGTTCAGGCCTTCGACCAGGGGATGGGCTTCGGCGACGATGCTGCCTTGCAGCCACGGGGCTTGGCCACCCTTGGTGGGCGAGGCAAAAATGACGGCATTCTGCCCCGACTCCAGGGCGGTGCCAGGAGGCCAGATGAGCCCGCGCACATCAGATTCTGCGGCGGAGCCGACGAGCCGGGTATCGGCGAACTTTTCCAGCAACTCACGGAGTTCGGACGTGCCATCGGGCACGAGCGGAGCCGCAACATGGAGCGCGAGCAGTTTCGGCCTGGGCCGCTGGATGGGCAGCTCATCATCCAGGGGGAAGTCATCCGCGCGGAACTGCAGGGTCAGGGCCGCGGATGTCGGGAATGGGCCGGTCAGGGTTCGTGTCTCCTGAGGTGCCAGGGTGATCTCCTTGGGCGCAGATGCCCGGCCTTCACTGCGGACGCTCCATTCGCGTTGCTGGGCGGAGGCGCTGAAATTCCGCACCAGGGCGCGCCAGAAGAGCTGGCCATCTTTTTCCTCCACGGTCATGCCCGCCCAGCCGACATTGGCCTTCGGGCTGCCGACGGAGAGCAGCACGGCCTCATAGGGCAGTGCCTGTGAGGAAGCGTGATCAGTGATGAGCAGCACGCTGCCCTGGGCTCCGGACAGGCTGCGGGCGCTGCGCAGGGCAGGGGTGAAGTCGTGCACGCCGAGCTGGGGCTGCCAGCGGCTGCAGGCCGCCTGCAGTTCAGCCAGGGATGCTCCATGATAGAGGGTTGGCTCGCGGATGTCTGAGCTCAGCAGCGTCAGTTCCATCCTGGCCGAGGGTGAAAGCACGGTGCTCAAGGTCTCGCGCAGGGCGGCCTCGGCCTCTGCCCGGAAGGCGGACATCGAAGCGGAGCTGTCCATGACAATGGCGATGCGCTGCACGGCATCCTGCTGAAGCCACTGGGGCTTCGCCAGCAGCCAGGTGAGCACGCATACCATGAAAAGCTGGAGCCACAGCGGAATGGAAGAGCGCAGGCGCTCCAGACGGTTTCCCACCTCGGATTCACGCCGCATCTGCTGGAGCAGGAAGAGGGTGGTCACCACCTGCCTGCGGCTGCGCCGCTGCAGGAAATGCACCGCCACCACCAGCGGGAGGCCCAGCAGGCACCAGAGCGCAGCAGGATGGGCAAGGCTCATGAGATGCAAAGTAGGTCAGGCCTGCCGCAGCATGGCGCGGTAGCGGCCTGGCGACACGCCCGCATAGCGGCTGAAGTGCCTTGTGAAGGCGCTCTGATCACACCAGCCGGTCTGGAGGGCGATCTCACCCAGGCTAGCCTCCGTCTCTCGCAGCAGCCGTGTGGCTTCATCGAGCCGGAGCTTGTGCAGGAGCTGCAGGGGGCTCATTTGAAACAGCTTTTGGATGCGCTGCTCGAACTGATAGACGCTGAGGCCGGCCTTGCGGGCGATGTCATCAATGCGCAGGCTCTCATGGTAGCGGGCCTGCATCAGCTTCAGGGCTGCTGCCAGTTCAGCAAAGCCGGTGGCCTTGTCGCTGGGTGCGTTCAGATCGCGTGAGATGCCGGTGACGCCGATGATCTGCCCTCGGGCATCACGCAGCGGCAGCTTGGTCGTCAGGCACCAGCCCGCCTTGCGGCCTGGGTAGATGTGCAGTTCGAGCTGGTGCTCCACCTTCTTGCCGGTCTTCAGCACGAGCTCATCCTGGCGCGCATAGCTGGCGGCCAGCGGCGCAGGATACACCTCGGAGGGCTTTTTGCCGATCAGGCGGCTCTTGTCACCCCCGGTGCAGCGGTCTGCCAGGGTCTGGTTCACCCGGGCATAGCGGCCGTGATGGTCCTTGATGAAGAAGACCACGTCCGGCAGCGCATCAAAGAGCGCCTCCGCGAAGCCTTGCGCGGCGAAAGGGTCGTCATGTGCGGTCATGGATTTGCCTGATTTGGCAGGTTGGCCTTCAAAAAGCAATCAAGACCCTGGGACATTCCGGCCGCATGCGTGGTCGCATCCATGAATCAGAACCTGCCCAAGTGGTCCGGCGTTTTTCCGGCCGTCGTCACCCAGATGCATCCCGACCAGTCGCTGGACCTCGAAGCCTCCGCGCGGCATTTTGAAGCGCTGATCGAGTCCGGCATTTCCGGCCTCATCGTCTGCGGCTCCCTGGGCGAAAACCAGTGCCTTCAGCCGGAGGAGAAGCGTGCCGTGCTGAAATGTGCCGTCGAGGTGGCGAAGGGCCGCCTGCCGGTGCTCAGTGGCGTGGCTGAGATGAGCACCCGGGCTGCCATCGACTACATGCGGGATGGAGAGAAGCTGGGCGCGGCGGGCTTCATGGTCATGCCGCCGATGGTTTACAAAACCGACGAGCGTGAGACGGAGCACTGGTTCCGCACGCTGGCCGCCGCGACACCACTGCCGTGGATGCTCTACAACAACCCCGTGGGCTACCACACGGATGTGACGCCGGAGATGTTCCTCCGCCTCGCCGACATTCCGAACCTGACTTCGATCAAGGAAAGCAGCGCCAATCCGCGCCGCATCACGGAGCTGCGCAACCTGGTGGGAGACCGCTACCAGCTCTTCACCGGCGTGGACGACCTCATCCTCGAATGCAGCATCCTGGGCATTGATGGCTGGGTGGCGGGCAGCGGCATCGCTTTTCCAAAGGAGAACCAGCTCCTGTGGGAGCTCACCCGCCAGGGGCGCTGGGATGAGGCGCGCGCTCTCTACCGCTGGGCGCAGCCGCTGATGAAGCTGGATACGCACGTCCACTTTGTGCAATACATCAAGCTCCTGTGCCAGGAGACCGGCCTGGGCAGGGAATGGGTGCGTGAGCCGCGCCTGCCCCTCTCCGGAGCGGAGCGCGAGCAGGTGCTGAAGATCATCCGTGAGGCTCTGGCCAGAAGGCCGGCGTGATTCTTTCCGTTGTGACTCCGGCAGGCTCCGGCAGAGTGAGGTTCTGTGACTGGTTCCTCACCGCGCCCGCCCTTCCGCCGCAGCCTCGCCATGCGTTTTGTCGTGGTGTTCGCGGCCTTCGTGGCCTGCGGTTCGCTGCTGCTGCTGGGCTGGCTTCAGCACCTTCAGCAGGCGGAGGAGGAGCGGGTCTTCACCACGCTGGCCAGGGCGGATGCTGACTTTGTCCAGCAGCTGAATCTTCCGCGCAGTGCCCGGCTCGCGGGTGATCTGGGCCAGCTCCTGCGCATGCAGATTCATTTCCGCGATGCCCAGGGTCTTCTGGAGCCTGGCTTGGCGGCCTCGGAGGCGGCCCGGCTGCAAAAGCTCCCCGTGGGCAGCGTGCAGGAGCTTCCGGGTGGCTGGCAGGCTCTGGCCCTGCACCTGGATGAGCAGCATGACATGCTTTTTTTGCGACGTGAGCCCGGCGTCACCCTCAGCCTCTGGCATCCGGCCACGCGCCATGCGCTGCTGACGTTCTGGCTGCTCTCCGCCGCCCTTGGCTGGATCATTGCCGGGCAGGTGGTGCGGCCGGTTTCGCGCCTCACCCGAGGCCTGCCGGGCTTTCTGGAGCAGCCGGATCTGGCCGCACCCGGGGTGGAGCGTGGCGATGAGATCGGTGACCTGGCCCGCACCCTGACCCAGGCGCGTGACGACCTGCTTGCAGAGCGGGCGAAGCGCGAGCAGTCGGAGCGCATGGCCCTGCTGGGCCGGGTGGCCACCGGGCTGGCGCATGAGATCAAGAACCCGCTGGCTTCCATTCAGCTCCATGCCCAGCTCATGGACGCCAGTGCCCTGGATGCCGAATCCGCCCAGTCGCTCAAGCATGTGCAGTCGGAGGCACGGGTGATCGAGGGGCTGGTCAATCAATGGCTCTACCTGACCCGGCCCGCGCCGCCCAAGGCCGAACCTTTGGCGCTCGGCCAGGTGCTGGCGGGAACCTTGGAGGCGGTGCAGGCGCAGGCAGATCATGCGGCGGTCGAAATCGTCGTGGAGCCGCCTCTGCCGGAATGGCAGGTCTGCCTTCGTGGTGACCGCGCACGGCTGCAGCAGGCCTTTCGCAATATCGTCGTGAACGCCATCCAGGCCATGCCTCGTGGCGGTCGTCTGCTCATCCAACTCGTGCAGGAGGCCTCAGGCCTGCGACTGTGCTTCCAGGATGCCGGTGGCGGCTTTTCTGCCGCGGCCTTGGAGCATGGTGCGGACCTGTTTTTCTCGGAAAAGGAGGGGGGCATGGGCGTGGGCCTCAACGTCGTGAAGGAGATCCTCGCAGCCCATGGCGGCGGGCTCCGGCTGACGAATGCTCCCGGCGGCGGTGCGCGGGTGGAGGTGGTGCTGGCTCTTTGAGGGAACCACTGTTTCCCATCTTGCCGCTGGACCGTCGGCCTCACAGACTCCGCCCATGTCTGCCCCCTCCGGCGCATCCAGCCCTCTGCCTTACACTGACACAAAGCCTGTCGGCGCAGCGGATTTCTACGCCGCGGTCAACGCCACCTTCCGCTTCATGGAGCGCCGCTTTGGCCTGGAAGGCCTGCGCCGCTACTGGACCGAACTCGGCCGCGGCTACTATGCGCCGGTGATGGAAAAATGGCTCGCCGGAGGCCTGGCTGCGGTGGCGGAGCACTGGCGTGCCTTTTTTGCCGCCGAGCCTGGAGCTGAAGTGGAGGTCACTGAGGAGCCTGATGAGGTGCGGGTGCAGGTGCGCGCCTGCCCGGCCATCGGCTACCTCCGCTCGCACGGGCGTGAAATCGTGCCGTGTTTCTGCCAGCACTGTCATTTTGTCAGTGCGGCCATGGGTGAAGGTGCTGGCATCGAGGTCCGGGTCAATGGTGGCAATGGTTCCTGCGTGCAGCGTTTCGCCCGCCGAGGGCATTTCACCACGCCGCCCAACCTGGAGGACATCGTCACCGCATCATGATTGGCATTTACGACTTCTGCGGCCACTACGAGTGGACCTTCCAGTGGCTTCACAACCAGGGCGGCCACGACCTTGTGCGGTGCTACTGGGATGAGGCCATCCATCAGGACTCCCAGCGCCATGCTGAAGCGCTGATCCTGGCCAGGGGTTTTGACGGGATGGACGAATATTGGGGGCACACGCTGGGCGAGGAAGGCGGCGAATGGGAGGTCTCCCGCAGCGACGACGCCTTCCGCATCGACATGCATCACTGCCCTTCAAAGGGATTCCTCATCCGCAACGGCCTGAAGCAGCACCCCGACTACTGCGACCACTGCCTGGGCTGGATCGGGCCGCTGATGAAAAAGGCCGGCTTTGTCATCCACCACGAGCACAACCACTGCGGCCAGTGCTGGTGGGAGATCCGCCGCAGCAGTGATCCGGCCCAGGCCAGCGCGCCCGGTGGCCTCGCTGGAAAG
>CALDGV010000006.1 GCA_937941745.1 uncultured Prosthecobacter sp.
CGCCCTGGGCGATGGCAAAGGCACGCCAGACGAGCGCCCGAGGCTCGATTTTGGCGCCCGCGATCAAAGTTGGCGTGGTGGAGAGCTGCAGCACCTCCTGAGCCACCCATTCGTGCGGTGCAGCTCGGATGGCATCAATCATTCGGGACTTCTGCTCCTCATCAAGGTCGGCCATGAACACCGGGTCGCGGGAGCCACGCACGAAAGCCGGCTTGATGACCCAGCGGTCCGGATTGGCGAGCACCATTTCCAGTTCGCGGCGCTGACCACACCACCACGTCGGCACACAGGGGAGGCGAAGTTCTTCACCGAGCAGATGGCGGCACAAACCCGGCATGAACGGATGCAGGGCCGGTGTCTCGACCAGGCCGGTGCCAAGGCCATTGGCGAGGGCAATGCTGCCGTTGCGCCAGGCTTCCAGGAGGCCAGCAGTGCCCAGCAGTGAGTCCGGATTCAATTCCAGAGGATCGCAGAACACATCATCCACATGCCGGATCACCACATCCACGCGGCGGAGACCTTCGAGGGTCTTCAAATGCAGATGCCGGTCTCGCACCGTGAGGTCTGCCCCCTCGACGAGCGGAAAACCAAGATAACGTGCCTGGAAAGCATGCTCGAAGTAGGTCTCGTTGTAAGGTCCTGGAGTGAGCATGAGAATGCCCGCCTCACCGCTGCGGTGCTTTGGAGCCAGCGAGCGGAGCATCTCCCGCTTCATCTCATAATAAGAGGCCAGCCGACGAATTTTCGCCGCATTGAACTCCTCGGCGAAAACGTTGGCCATGATGATGCGGTTCTCCAGGGCATAGCCATGACCGCTGGGAGCCTGCACCCGGTCGGCCAGGACCTGCCATCGCCCGGCAGCATCCCTCACCAGATCCGTGCCGAACGTAAAGATGAAGCGCCCACCGGGGGGATTCACACCCAGAGCCGGGCGCAGAAAGCCAGGGTTGGCAAAAATCATGGCCGGCGGCAGCAGGCCCTCATGCAGCAGGCGTTGCGGCCCATACAAATCCTGGAGCACCGCATTCAACAGCCGGCCGCGCTGATCCAGACCCATCTGCACTTCCGCAAAGTCTTCCTGCGAAACAATATGAGGCAGGCTGTCCAGCGCCCAAGGGCGGCTGGTGCCGAGAGCATCGTCGTAGATGTTGTAGGTGACACCGTGATCGCGCAGAAGGCGCTGAATGTCCTCTCCACGAGCAGAGAAATCAGCCGGAGAGCAATGCTGAAGAAAGCTGGCGAAGGTGCGCCAATGAGCACGCACCCTGCCCTCAGCATCGAACATCTCATCGAAGACACCCCGCTCCGGCTGATAGCCAGCAAGCGCCAGCCCCGCCTCATCGGAAGGACGGGGTGGACTGGGAGCACGAGGCGGCAAAACGGCTTCAGGAGGCATTCACAAAGGGCTGGGAGGCTCCGAAAAGACGCGAGAACCGGGCCAAGCGCATCTGGGAAATGGAATTTCTGCCCGCAGCTGCCGTGCTGCCGGACATGGGTTAAGGGAGTCTTGTCACTCTCCAGCAAAGACAATCATTGCCCCATCAAGTCTGGGCTATTTCTTCAGAAGATCCCGGATCTCCGTCAGCAGCATGATGTCTGCAGGCGGCGCAGCGGGCGCGGCAGCCGCCTCTTCCTTCTTCATCATGGCCATGAGCTTGTTCGCAGGCTTCACGATGACAAAGAAGATGACCGCCGAGGTGATCAAAAAACCGATGATGGCGTTGATGACCATGCCGATGTCGAGGAGGTTCGGCAGCTTCTCTCCTTTTTCGTTCACAAACTCGCCGATCTTGATTCCCAGGGAGACATTAGGGTTCCCGCCGACCAGCTTGAGGATTGGTTCGATGATTCCCTTGGTGAAAGCAGTCACGATGGTGCCGAAGGCTGCTCCAATGATGACCCCTGTGGAGAGATCAACGACGTTGCCCTTGAGAATGAACTTTTTGAATTCGTCGAGCATGGTGAGATGAGAATGTTGAGTTTGGGTTACAAAACGGATTGCACACAAATCGAGCGCTCAAGGCCAGCACATTTTCGGCCAAGGTGAGCCGGGTTGGTCTCCTTCGTCATTCGGCGCATGGTTTCGAGAGCCCGCAGGTTCAAGGAAACTCTCAAACGGTGGCTGCCCGCAGTTACCAGTTCGGTCTCCTCGTGCCTTGGCTGATCTTTAAAGACTGCCTGGGAGGGGCGGTAAAAGGCAGCCCGGCCAATGTTGTCATCGATCAGTTCGGAGGCAGCCCGGCCTGTCAGGTGGCTGACCCCGACGTAGCACCCTAGTTCCACCGATCGTGCGGAAGCGCAGCGGTTCACCCTTTCGACCCCGAGCACCGTCTCAGTCGCACTGGGACACAGGATCAAATCCACCCCCGAATCCCGCAGGCGCGCAGAAAGCTCCGGAATCTCAATGTCCAGACAGATGATCACAGCCACCTTCCAGCCACGCCAAGCCCAGAGTTGCATTGAACTCCCGGGTGTAAAATCCGCCTCCCAGGGAGTCATGTGGAGCTTGTCCTGAAACAGGAGATGACCATCCGCCACAATGAAGGCGCGATTGGTGATGCTGCCATCCGGCTGCAGGCATGGAGCCGTGCCCAGCACGGCGGCCTTGCCTGCCTGGTTGAGTCGTGGCAGCAGCCTGGGCAGCACCTGCTGCCAGAAGACCTCGGCCACGCTGCGCAGTGGAGCCTGGCCTCCGGCCGCCACCAGGGGCTCCAAGCCCATCCAGGTGAATTCAGGCAGAAGGACCAAGTCAGCCCCCGTTTCCCAGCCCTGCTCCACACTTTGCAGCACGGACTCAGCATAGGCCTCGACATGGCTGGGCGGGCTGCCTGGATCAAAAGTGACAAGGTCGAGGACGAGATTGGACATGCTCGGAAGAGGTTGATCAGGCAAAACGGCTTCAGGCAAGCGGCTTAAGCCAGAAGGTGAGTGTCTTGGGTGTCTCCACGGATTCATGCACCTCCTTCCAAACAAAGGTGGCCTGAAGCTCGGGATGCCTGTGATAGCCCAGGGACTGCCAAAACGTGTCAAGTGGGCGGTATCCTGGAGGTTTCATGGGGTGATCCTCAGTCCTGTCCACTGCACAGAAAGCCGCCAGACGGCATCCCAAATAAAGAGCATGTTCTTCACGGTAGCGGAAGAAAGCCTTGCCGATGCCCTGGCCTCGCCATTCGGGGAGCAAAACAGACTCTCCCAGATAACAGATGTCTGCCGTGTCATGTCCTGCATCCTCAAAGCAGGCCCGAAACGAGGCATCCCCTTCACTCATGCGGACGCAAGTCGTGGCCCCAACGGGTTGCTCTCCTTCATACGCCAGCACGACTAAGCTGCTGGGAGCCTCAGCATACGTGGCGAGGTAATGACGCTCATCATTCAAGGTTCCGTCATAAAGGTAAGGATAGTCACGGAACACACGGAGTCGCAGCCCACCGATGTCATCCAGATGGGTGAGGATTTCACGATGGTGCAGGCTGATGAATCGAATCGAGGACATGAACGAGCTAGGAAGAGGCGGATTGAAGCTGGAGCATCGCCTGAAAACCATCTCAGACCAAGGTAGTCCTATTAAAAAATGCAGCGGTCACGACGGAAACCCATAAGAGACGAACATTTCTCCGACTTGGAAATCTGATATAGGCCCAAAGTCCAACAGACCACCCTAAACTTTAGAGTGAACACTTCACCCAACAAAGCAGTCCCAGCGTATTCCCGCCAACCAGCCTGAATTTGGCATAACCACTAAAGAAAGATTAGTGACTAGAACTTAGGTTTAATGTATTAAATCACCATTGATCCCTTACAATCCACTACTCAAATTGATTCCCATCAGTCTCCAGCATAGGTCTGGCTGAAAGATTTCACCCCAACCAAACACCAACACCAAACAACACCGTGAAATACAAAATCTACATCTTCGATGACCATCCGGTCGTGGTCGAAGGTCTCCAGAAAGCGCTGCTAAGCGTGGACGAATTCGAAATCGTCGGCACATCCGGCGATGAGGCGACTGCTCTCGAGCAGATCTCCAGCCTCAAACCCGATGCCGTCATCATGGAGATCTCCGCCAAGGACCGCTCCGGCGTCGACATCATCAAGAAAGTCAAAGAAGCCTATGATGCCACCCAGGTGCTCGTCTTCTCCGGGCACGACGAAAACATCATGGCTGAACGCTGCCTGCGCGGCGGTGCCATGGGCTACCTCATGAAGACCGAACCCCTCAGCCGGATCGTTCTGGCCGTGCGGCAGGTTCTCGGAGGCGGCTTCTTCTTCAGTTCCAACCTTCTTGCCAGCATCGTGGCGGGTGGCAGCCTCCGTGGAGGCAGCGCCGCCCGTGGTGAGCCTGGACGCCTGCTCAGCGACCGCCAGCTCGAAATCTTCGAGATGGTAGGACGTGGCATGGATTCCCACGCCATCGCAGCCAAGCTGGAACTGAGTTCCAAGACGGTGGACGCCCACAAGGCGAACATCCGTCAGAAGCTGGGGCTCGATTCGGCCCGTGAGCTGCTCATGGAAGCGGTGCGCTGGATTGAGAAATAGTCCTTTCTTCGATCAAGCCTCTTTAAAACCGTCCGGCCCGGGGTGTGCTGGACGGTTTTTTTGTTTTTCAAGAATTGTAGGGGGTGACTTGGTAAAGCCACGTAGGCTGCGGCGTTTTCCCTGAATGTCCTCCAACCAGCGCCTTGTTTCCCTGGATGCCTTCCGCGGGTTCGTCATGCTTCTGATGGCTTCCTCGGGCTTTGGGCTAGCTCAGATGGCCGCCGCGAACCCTGATTCCTGGTTGTGGCAGCAGATCAAATATCAAGTTTCGCACGTTCCCTGGCAGGGCTGCGCCCTGTGGGACCTGATCCAGCCTAGCTTCATGTTCATGGTCGGCATTGCCGTGCCCCTGTCCATCCGTCGCCGCAGGGAGGCGGGTCAGGGATTTTTCCAGATGAGCATCCACGCCCTGTTCAGAGCCTTGGCTCTTGTGCTCCTGGCAGTTCTTTTGTCCACCCGCGGCAGTGACACCCAGACGCATTGGATTTTTACCAATGTGCTCGCCCAGATTGGCCTGGGTTATGTCTTCCTGGTGATGCTGACAGGTCTCGGCTGGGAATACTGCCTGGCTGCCATCGTGCTGATTCTAAGCGGCTACTGGTACTGGTTTTTCCAGCATCCCCTGCCCACGCCCGAACAAATCGCCGCTTTCCAGGCAGCCAAACCGCCCGCAGAAGGGCTCATGGAGGGATTCTTTGCCCACTGGAACATCCACACGAATGCCGCAGCGGAATTTGACCGCTGGTTTTTGAACCATTTCTTTCCAAGAGCCGAGGTTTTCCAGTACAACTCCGGCGGCTACCAGACTCTGAACTTCATTCCAGCCCTCGCCACCATGCTGGGTGGAGCCATTACGGGCAGCTTTCTTATGAGCAGCGCCCGAACTCACGGACAGAAGGCCGCAAGACTGCTGATCGTGGGCATTGTCTGTCTGCTGATCGGCACGATCCTGGACATTGTCGGATGTCCGGTGGTGAAGCGGATCTGGACACCCTCCTGGGCCGTCTTCAGCGGTGGCTGGGTGCTGATCATGCTTTCGTTCTTTTACTGGCTGGTGGAAGTGGCCGGACAGAGCAGAGTGGTCTTTCCCCTTGTGGTGGTGGGGATGAACAGCATTTTCATCTACGTCATGCATAGCCTCTGTGCTGGCTGGATCTCCCAACAACTCTCCAAGCACGGCATGGCTCCGTTCTTCAGTTCTGCCTGGGGGCCCGTGATCGAAAAATGCAGCGTCCTCGGAGTTCTCTGGCTGCTTTGCTTCTGGCTCTACCGACAGAAAGCTTTTCTCAGGCTTTAAATCCCAGGCTTGCAGCCGCCGGGATGAAACGCATTTTCCCTGAATCCGGACGAAAGTCGTGCGGAGTTGAGTCGTAGTGCTTCCCATCCCCCCCATGAACGCCTTCCACGAAACCGCCACAGCCTCCCATCAGCTGAGCCGCCGCCATGTTTTGCGCGGCTTGGGAACCGTGCTCAGCCTTCCTTTCCTTGAATCACTGGGGCACAGGGCTTTCGCAGCACCAGCTCCGGCCAAAAAAGCCCCCCTGCGGGCGGCCTGGCTTTACGTGCCCAATGGTGTGAATGTGGACGAGTGGTACCCCACAGGAGAAGGCACCAACTACCAGCTGAGCACTTCCCTGAAGGAGCTTGAGCGGCACAAGAATGATTTCATGGTCGTATCCGGCCTCGCCCAGGATTTCGCACGCTCCCACGGCAACGGTGGCGGCGACCACGCCCGAGCCACCGCGACCTTCCTCACCGGCTGCATGCCGAAGAAGACTGCCGGCGCCGACATCCAACTCGGGATTTCGGTGGACCAGATTGCCGCCCAGAAGATCGGTCATCTTACGCGTCTGCCGTCCCTGGAACTGAGCACCGACGGCCAGCGCAGCGCAGGTCGTTGCGACAGCGGCTATTCCTGCGCTTATCAGTTCAACCTCGCCTGGAAAAATGAAACCATGCCCATGGCTCCCGAAATGGACCCACGGCTGGTTTTCGAGCGACTTTTCGGCTACGGCGCCTCAGGAAGCCGGGGAGCCGAAGGTGCTCGCCGCCAACGCCTGCAAAAGAGCATCCTCGACACCGTGCTTTCCGAAGCCAGAAGCCTCCAGGGCAAGGTCAGCGGCAGCGACAAGCGCAAGATTGACGAATATTTCGAGTCCGTGCGCGACATCGAAATGAGGATCGAGCGCGCTGAAAAGTTTACTGCCCAACTGCCCAAGGACATGCCGATTCCGGAAGGTGTGCCAGACAACTACGAGGAGCACATTCGGACGATGTTCGATCTTTTGGTGCTGGCCTTCCAGACCGACACCACCCGCATTGCAACATTCATGCTGGCTCATGATGGCAGCAACCGCAGCTTCCCTGACATCGGCGTGCCAGACGCCCACCACGGCATCTCCCACCATCAGAAGGATCCGACGAAACTTGCCAAGCTGGGCAAAATCGATCGCTTCTACCTCCGCCAGTTCGGCTACTTCCTCGACAAGCTCAAAGGCATCAAGGACGGAGAAAACGGCACCCTGCTGGACAACAGCATGATCGTCTGGGGCGGCGGCATTGCCGACCCTGACCGTCACAACCACGACAACCTGCCAATCGTGGTGGCCGGCCGCGCTGGTGGCACCTGGACTCCAGGGAAACGTGTGGTTCTGCCTGGAGAAACTCCCATGACCAACCTTTACCTCTCCATGCTCGACAGGATGGGAGTGCGGGCGGAAAAGGTGGGAGACAGCAGCGGTGTGCTGGAAGTTGGGTAACCATCACCCCACTTCACGCCTTCAAGCATCATTCCTGGCCTGATTAACGTCACTTCTGCAGGTTACTGCTGCCGTTACAGGACGTTACCATCGACCTGTTATGAAGCGCGTT
This sequence comes from uncultured Prosthecobacter sp., assembly GCA_937941745.1. Taxonomy (GTDB): domain Bacteria; phylum Verrucomicrobiota; class Verrucomicrobiia; order Verrucomicrobiales; family Verrucomicrobiaceae; genus Prosthecobacter. The sequence goes on from CALDGV010000006.1 coordinate 7,408, forward strand.
TTACACTCCCTCCTCCTCAGTTTAACTCTCTTCAGCCTGAACGCTGAAGCTGCGGATGCTGATGGCAAGCTCCGTATCATCGTATTTGGCGCTCACCCGGATGATGCGGAATACAAAACCGGAGGCACGGCAGTCAAGTGGGCACGACTGGGCCACCATGTGAAACTGGTCTCCGTCACCAATGGTGACATCGGCCACTGGAAGGAGGCTGGTGGCCCCCTGGCTCAACGCAGGACCGCAGAGGCCGCAGCCTGTGCCCAAAAACTTGGCATCACTTCCCATGTGTTGGACATCCACGACGGCGAGTTGCTTCCCACGCTCGAAAATCGGCGTCTCATCACCCGAGTGATTCGTGAGTGGCAGGCGGATATTGTCATCGCTCACCGTCCCTGGGATTATCATCCCGATCATCGCTATGTCGGCATTCTGGTTCAAGATGCAGCCTTCATGGTGACAGTGCCCTTTTTCTGTCCTGACGTGCCGCCACTGCAGAAAAACCCGGTTTTCCTTTATTCAAGCGATGGCTTTCAAAAGCCTTACCCCTTCAAGCCTGACATCGCGGTTTCCGTGGATGATTCGTTTGATCAGAAACTCGATGGCCTGCATGAACTGACCTCGCAAGCCTATGAAGGCGGTGCCAGCGGCTCAGCCGAGTACGTTGAAAAACAAGTGCCTCCAGCCTCCGATGAAGCCGGGAGACGTGCTTGGCTGAAACGCCGCTGGGGAGCGCGCCAAGGCAGCGAGGCGGATAAATACCGTGATTTGCTGATTCAATTCTATGGCGAGGAACGGGGCAAGGCCGTGAAATACGCTGAGACCTTCGAAATCTGTGAATACGGCCGCCGCCCGACGGCGCAGGAACTCCGACAGCTTTTCCCATTTTACAACTGACCTGAGTCGGACAGCACGCTGGGCTTGGTCAACAACAGCGCAGAAGCTTGACCAGAACTACCGTGACGCCTGCTCGGATCGCCGAGCAGGCGTTTTGCTGATCAAAACAGCTGCGGAAGCCCAAAAAATCAGCCCCTAGACAAGACCAATGCCAGGAAAATGCAGCATCGGAGCGCCATCGGCACCCCGCGGCTTGCTATCATTACCAAATGGTAAGGTGATGTTTGGCAGGGTGCTTGATAGCGTCTTTTTAATTCAAAAATAAATCGTTCCGACGATCCCCCATGCCCCTCCGCTACATCGTTTTTTCCATCTTCATCCTGACCGCTGCCTGTGGCGCCTCACGCCACATTGCAGGTCGTCATACTGAAGTCGAAAACACGCCAAAAGCGTCCCTTGATGCGGTGAATGCACCCATCGGCGAGGCCAAAAACATTTCTGGAAGATCCATCGCTCCGGGGGGGGCTGGTGGACGCCAGTCGTAATTCTCGGCGGTGCCGGAGTCCAACCTAACCTGGCACCGCCGAGATTACATCCTGCCATCGGCAAATTGGCAGCTTGATACATGAAGCGAATTTCTTATTGGCGTTCTGCATGCATCTTCGTCCCCTCATTCCTGTCCTGGCATTCTTTTTTGCGGCTGACGCAGCCTCCGGCAATCCAGAAATCTCCAACGCAATCTCACAAAGCTTCGGCAGCCAGGCGGCAAGCCAGGTGCTGCTGGTAAAGGGCACCGCCACCACATCCGAGCCTGCAGAATGGACGGCCTACGCAGTCGATGCCTTCCGTCCCGAGGATATTTTGCGCATCAGTGTCCGCATGGAAGGCTCTCAATGGAAGGCCACCCCAGCTGGAGCAGGCAACAGAATCCTTTCTCCTATTCCACCCAAAACGATTCCCTTTGCACGTCTTCGCGTGCGTAGTTCCGAAGCCAGAGCCGTAGCGGCTAAAGCAGCCGCCTTGGCCCATACCACCTTTGCCTCAGTGGATTATCAACTTGCCGCACAGCCGGAAACGGGCGCACCAGAGTGGGGTCTCGCGTTGAAAGATGATACCGGACACGAGGTCGGATTCTGCGTGGTCTCGGCAGAAACTGGAGCTCTGTCGTTCCAGGATTGGACTCCGCGCTTCAGCACGACGCCCAAGGCACCAGAAAGCGAAGGCGAGCGTGCCGCCAAGGCCGTCAAACAGACCGCACGCAAAGCCTGGAACTGGACTGATAAAGCACGCACGGAAACCAAGAATTTCTTCCGGGAGTTATTCCGCTGAAACCGTTCGGACTTTCCGCTCTTTTGCTGGCTGGATTTTTGCTTACAGAAAAGCTCTGCCAACGCCTGTTTTACGTCTTGACGCCCCATCTTACGAATCGCATTACTGGCAGGCTTAGCTCCTTCGGAAGCCGTGCTACCGCGTCTTCATCTTCTGATCCACCTCACACGCTCATGATTGGTCTCTCCCGCCTTGTTCGATCCGCCTGCGTGCCAGCACTTGTGCTGGCGCTTTTGGGCAGTACTGCCGCTCCTTCCATGGGGCAGGTCTCCATTGATTCTCCAGCAGCCTCTGGACGCCGTATCGTGCGTGATGTGCAGGTCGTCTTCAAAGGTGCCGCCACCATGGACGCCAACCGGGTGAAAGCTCAGATGGCCACCCGGGTTGGGGAGCCTTACACCGATGAAACGGTGGAGCGTGACATCCGCACCCTGTATGCCACTGGCTCCGTCGAGAACGTCGATATCCAGGCGGTCAATGTGGCTGGCGGCGTTCGCGTTGTGGTCACGATCTCCGGTCGTGGCGGCATTGGCGAAATCAGCTTCCTTGGCAATGCAGCCTTCGATAACGACAAGCTCCGTGAGGAGATCGAAGTCAAGGTGGGTGATCCCGTGGATGATGCCAAGCTGACCACCGCCCAGCAAAAGATCCGTGAGCTTTATGAAAAGAAGGGCTTCTCGGACATTCTGGTTACCTATGACGTCACCCCGTCAGCCAAAGAGGGCTTCTCAACGGTCCTTTTCAAAATCGAAGAAGGTGCCAGAGGTTTGATTGGCGACATCCGCTTTGAGGGCAATCAGGCCATCAGCGCCCGCAAGCTCAAAAGCAAGATCAAGAGCCGCGAGAAGACCTTCTACCGCCTCTGGGGCAAAGCAGGGAAGCTCGACAATCAGAACCTGATTGATGATGTCAAAGCCATTGAGCAAGCCTATCAGGATGAAGGCTATGTGTATGTGAAGGTCGGCTATCGCCGTGACCCGATCGATGAGAAGAGCACCGCCCTGGTCTTTGAAATCACCGAAGGTGGCAAGTACGACGTCGCTGGCGTCGACATCACAGGAATCACGGTGTTCAGCAAAGATGAACTGATGCCGGCCGTCCTCACCGAGGCAGGCTTCCCCTACTCAGGCTCCGATGTCCGCGGTGATGCCAAAATGATCCTCGATTACTATGGCTCACGTGGTTACGCCGATGCCAATGTTGACACCCAGCTGACGGATGCAGGCCCAGGCAAGCTCAACGTGACGTTTGCAGTCACCGAAGGCAGCAAGTCGTTCATCCGCAAGGTCAACATCAGCGGCAACATGAAGACGAAGGACGAAGTGATCCGCCGTGAACTGCCCTTCGCTCCTGGCGATGAACTCAACACTGTTCAGCTCGAAACAGCCCAGACGACCCTCGAAAACATGAACTACTTCGAGACCAAGGGTGAGGCCAATCCTCTGACGGTCCGCCCGGTTGCCACGGAAGTGGATGGCTTCAAGGACGTGGAAGTGAATGTGACTGAGAAGCCGACCGGTTCCGTCAACTTCGGTGCAGGATTCAGTTCTGTGGACAGCCTCGTCGGCTTTGTGGATGTGACGCAGACCAACTTCGACATCAGTGACTGGAAAGACTTCCGTGGAGCTGGCCAGCGCTTCAATCTCAACCTTCGCTACGGTATCCGCACGTCCTCCTTCAACACGAGCTGGACGGAGCCTTGGTTCCTGGGACAGAAGCTGGCGCTTACCGTCAGCCTGTTCTACCAGAACCTCTTCTACCTCTCGAACCGCTTCGACCAAGTCAACATTGGTGCTTCAGTCGGCCTGCGTAAACCTCTTGGCAAACATGCCTACTTTGAAGGCGTCTACACCCTCCAGCAGGTGGACATTGATGTGGACATGGGCAGCGGCGACGACTCCACTCAGATCCTTCGTGACGAAGATGATAGCTACATCCAGAGCAAGGTGGAGTTCAACTTCGTGCATGACACCCGCGACAGCGTCTTCATCACCCGCAAGGGTCACAAGTTCGAAGCCGGTCTGATGGCTTCCGGCCTCGGTGGAGACGTTGAAGTCTATGGTGCCAACATCGGCGGCCAGCAGTTCTTCCACCTCCCAGGAGACACCATCCTGAGCTTCGAGGGCATGGCCCGCTGGGTGGATAGCTGGGGCAGCGACCAGGTGCCGATCTTCGACCGTCTCTTCCTCGGTGGTGCTTACAATCTCCGTGGTTATGACTACCGTGATGCGGGCCCGAAAGATTCCCGCGGTGAGCCTCTCGGTGGTAATATGTCGCTCTTCGGCTCGGTGGAATACTCCTTCCCCATCATTGAAAAAGTCCGTGGCGCCATCTTCTGGGATGTTGGCATGATTGAAAGCGATCTGGATGCAGCCCCAGGAGTGAATGCTGCAGGCATTCGCAACGGTGGACCGATCATTGGGGATGGTGAAGTCTATTCCAACGTCGGCATCGGTGTCCGCATGTTCCTTCCTGTCGGCCCCATCCGCATCGACCTCGGCCTGCCTCTTGTGAAAGACGAGTTTGTTGGTGGCAGCCCACGCTTCCAATTCAACATGGGCTATCGTTTCTAATCTAACCAGCCCCGTCTGATTCCCACCCACCAACCCCCTCTATGATTCGTTCCCTCCTGTTTCTCGTCCTGGCTTCCAGTGCCGCCCACGCCGCTGACCTCAAATTCGGTGTGGTGGACATGTCGAAGGCATTTTCCGAGTTCCACAAGACCAAGGATGCTGCTGACAAGTTCAAGCTGAACATCGACAAAGCCCAGAAGGAGATGAATGACCGCTGGTCGGTTTACAAGAACCTCATGGGTGACATGCAGAAGCTCAAAAAAGAGGCCAGCGATCCCATCATGACGCCGGACGCCCGTGCCAAAAAGGCTGCGGAGTTCGAAGACAAGGCGAAGGAGCTTCGTGCTCTTGAGCAGGAAATCGGTGAAGCGCAGAACCGCCGCAGCGGCCAGCTCAAACAGGAGGACATGCAGATCCGTAAAGGGATCTACGATGAAATCCTGGTCGTCGTTCGCGATAAGGCCAAGGCTGAAGGCTATGACTTTGTCTTCGACAAGTCTGGCATGAGCCTCTCCACCGTGCCGGTTCTGATCTATTACAAGGACGCTGTGGACATCACCGATCAGATCGTCGTCGAACTGAACAAGAACGCTCCGGCCGCTGTTCCTGCCGAAGCAGCCAAAAGCGAGAAGAAGTAAGTCTCCGAGCTGGCATCTGCCTCACACGGGCACGCACCACCCCTTCGGCGGCGTGCCCGTTTTATTTTCCCCAACACTTCAGCCGTCATGAGCCATAAAATCACCCATCAGCGCCTCGCCGAACTCGTTGGAGGCGAACTCATTCAAGGAGACCCCGAGGGCATCGTCACCGGATTGAACTCCATCAGTGATGCTGGCCCAGGAGAAGTGACCTTTCTGGGCAATGCCCGCTACCTCAATGCCCTGAAGACCACCCGGGCGACGGCGATTCTCGTGTCTCCTGATTTCTCCGAGCCGATGGAGGACAAGGCTCTCATCCGTTGCAACAACCCGACCTTTGCCTTTTCATCGGTCATCCGGCACTTTGGTCCACCCGCACGTGACTTTACCCCTGGGGTCCACCCATCGGCGTATGTCTCGCCCAAGGCGGTGTTTGACCCTCAGAAAGTTTCCATCGGACCGGGTGCAGTCATCGGTGATGATGTGAAGATCGGAGATGGCACCATCATTCATGCTGGCGTTTGCATCGGACACGGCGCCCAGATTGGCGAAGACTGCCTTCTGCACGCGAACAGCACCGTGGCCGACCGCTGCATTTTCGGCAGCCGTGTCATCATTCAAAGCGGAGCCGTCATCGGGTCCGATGGCTTTGGTTATGAGTTTGTGAAAGGTCGTCACGTCAAAATCGACCAAGTTGGCATCGTCCAGCTCGACGACGATGTCGAGGTTGGAGCCTGCACCTCCATCGACCGGGCTCGCTTCGGCCGCACCTGGATTGGAGCAGGCACCAAAATCGACAACCAAGTCCAGATTGGACACAACGTGGTCACCGGCAAGCATTGCATCATTGTCGCGCATGTCGCCATTGCTGGAAGCGCCCGTATTGGAGACTATGTGACGATCGCCGGCCAGGTCGGCATTGGTGGACATCTGGAGATTTGCAGTCAGGTGACTCTGCTTGCGAAGTCAGGTGTTACCAAGAACATCACCGAACCAGGGGCTTACACCGGCTTTCCGGCACGCCCGCTGATGGAAGGCCGCCGAATGCTGGCTGCCCAGAGCAAGTCGCATGAGATGCTGGACAGGCTCAAGGAACTGGAGCGCCGACTTCAGGCACTTGAATCTCACGGCCAGTCATCGTGATCAAATCCGTCCACTGGCCTTGAGGTCCAGATAGCGGTTCGCCAGGGCGACGGGCAGTTGATCTGCCGTCTCATCCACCGTCGGCACATGCCGTGCCTCCAGAGTGCGCAGCAAGTGGGAGCGCTGCTGCTCGTAGTGGCTCAGCGCGCCATACCCAAGCGCCTCTTGAAGATTGGAAATGGGATGAACCGCCCTCATTTCCATCTCAGTTTCTCGCAGGGTGGCGACCAAGACAAGGTGCCGATTCTGCAGAAGGTGCACAGCCTTGGCCAGATGGCTGGTATCTTCGGTGCGCAGGTTGGTGAGCAGAATGACCAGCGCGCGCCTTTTTTGCAGCGCCATGACACGTTCAGCCGCCTCCAGAAAGTCGCTCGGTTCAGCCGTAGCCTCATAATCATAAAGGTGATTGAGCAGCTTTGGCATGGCAGGCAGGCCTTTGACAGGCTTCAACCAACGCTGAATGCCTCCAAAGCCAGCCACACCCACCTCATCCCCCTGCTTCAAGGCCAAGTAAGCGATGAGCAGCATGGCGTTCAGACAGTGGTCAAACTGGCTCAGTTCACCATCCATGGCCCTCATGCGCCTCCCACAGTCTGGCACGAGGAGGACGCTTTGATCTCGCTGTTCCTCGAACTCCCGGCTGATCAGGACCTGACGGCGCGCTGTAGCCTTCCAGTCGATCTTCGAAAGCACATCTCCGTCCTGGTACTCGCGAAGCTGGTGAAAATCGAGGGTGGCACCACGCCGGCGTCGTTTGATGAGGCCCATCTGCTCTTCACGGTTGGCGGTCGCAAGCAGAGTGTAGCGCACAATCGGCTCGTAATTCGGGTAGCATCGGGTTTCACTCGAAGCCCCTGGACGATAAGGCTTCTGCCAGAACCCCAGAGCCGAACGCACCAGGACATGGGGAGCTTCGAAACGATGCAAGCCGCGCCGCGTGAAGTGGACTTCGTAATTCAGTTCCAGTGCTTCTCCTGCAGGGAGCGTGCCAGACCAGGGGAGACTCGAAGCCTCCGCAGCCTCAGGAAGCCCTTCCTGAACGATGACATGAAGCGCATGACGGCAGTCGTGCCGCAGAGTGATCCGTGCGCGCTCCTTCACGCCCAAGGCAAACCTCGCGGGGAGGCTGCGTTCGATCTTCAATGCCTGGGTCCTAGGCAGAAGGAATGCATCCACGGCAAGGAGAACGGCCATTAGGGAACCAGCAACCCACCAAGCTATCTTGAACTGCCCCCAGATGGAAGCCGCCAGCCCGATGACCGTCCATACGGCGACGAGGCGAAGGGCGAGGTGAGTGGGGCGCATTCGACGCAGACAAGCGGATCGAACTCAAAATGCCAGCAGAAAGCAGGTTTGAAGCCCCGGAGAAAAGTCCCCATTAGCAAGCGTTGGTTCATCTCTGCGCTTTCCCCATGAAAACCGCCTTCTTGCTTCTCGTCACAGTCACGAGTTTCTGCACTGCCAGCACAGCCGCCCTGGATGGATGGACTTTTTGGTCGCCACGAGCCGAAGCGGAACCCTCTCATCAAGTTGAGCCCAAGGCTGGTAAGGATGGGATAGGAGCCCTGGTCATCGAGACTGGCCTGGGCGAGCATTGGATCGGCTGCTGGCAAAAGCTCCTGCCCATCCAAGGCGGACGATTCTACCGATTTGAAGCCTGGCGGAGGTTCCGTGATGTGCCTGAAGCGCGGCGCAGCGTTGTGGCCCGTGTCATCTGGCTGGATGAAAAAGGTGGCCGGGTGAAGTGGGAGAGTCCGGCTTCTGCCGGCTATGCCAAGGGCACCATTCCTCAGGCGGAGCCCGAATACCCTGCGGACTTGGGCAGTGCTCAGGGGCAGTGGGGGCAGGTCAGCGCCTTGCTCAAAGCTCCTGCGGCCGCACGGCAGGCGAAGGTTGAGCTGTATCTTCAATGGGCCTCCGAGGCCCGGGTGGAGTGGAGCGGCATGCAATTGGCGGAATGTCCACCTCCCGCCCCCCGGAAGGTACGCCTCGCCACCATCCACCTCCAGCCCAAGGAAGGCCACAACCCTTCCGACAAGCCACCTCAGTTTGCGCCACTCATTGCCAGGGCAGCTGAACAGAAAGCAGACCTCGTGGTGCTGCCGGAGACGCTGACGTTCTACGGCACAGGCAAGCCGATGGAGGCGAGTGCCGAGACGGTACCTGGCCCCAGCACAGATTACTTCGGCAAACTGGCTCAAAAACACAACCTGTACATCGTCGCTGGCCTGGTGGAGAGAGATGGCAAGACGCTTTACAACACAGCCGCCTTGATGGGTCCGGATGGCACCATGGTTGGCAAGTATCGCAAAGTCACCCTGCCCCGGGGAGAAGTGGAACAAGGCATCACGCCCGGCAGGGAATACCCGGTGTTCAACACCCGCTTTGGCAAAGTAGGCATGATGATCTGCTATGATGGCTTCTTCCCAGAAGTGGCCAGAGCGCTGACCATTCAGGGGGCAGAGGTCATTGCCTGGCCTGTGTGGGGCTGCAATCCACGTCTGGCATCAGCCAGAGCCTGCGAGAACCATGTTTACATCGTCAGCAGCACCTACATGGATGAGAGCAAGCACCAGTGGATGATCTCAGGGATTTTTGACCACTATGGCGATGTGCTTAGCAAAGCCACTGAATGGGGCACGGTGGCGATTGCAGAAGTGGATTTGAACGAACATACCCACTGGAACAGCCTGGGTGATTTCAAAGCCCAGATCCCTGCACACCGCCCGCCTGCTCTGAAGGATTGAAAAGCCTTCCCGCAGTTTATTCGGCCTTCGGCGCTGGAGGCTTGCCGGTCTCCCCTGCCCCTTTGGCACTGCGCAGCTTCTGAAATTCCTGCATTGCGCTCTCACGATACGTGCGTCGGAGATCCTGGGCAGCCTGAATGCGAGCTTCTCCCTTGGAGGCTTGCAAAGCCTGAAGAGCTGACTGCATGGCTGGGGATGCCATGATCTTCTCGTGAAACTGCCGCGTCGCATCCTTCCGCTCTGGACGGGAGAACATCATGATCTCCAGGCCCAGGCGCATGGCCACAGCCTTGGGAAACTCTTCAGAATCCACCGGCGGCATCGGCGGAAGCTGCCGCGGGTCGTAGCCATCTTCAGGCTCGATTTTCTTGAGCAGTGCCGCCACTTCGGGGTCACTTTTTTCCAGGGAAGCCCGGATGGTGTCACGCAGATCCGCATGAGCCTTCATCGTTCTCTCTCGTGCTTCAATCACCTCTGGCCTGCCCCAGACACGATCCATGGCCTCTCGAATGCGCTTTTTATCCTCTTCGGGCAGGCGGTCATACTCTTCCGACTTCATGGGCGGGCGCCCAAATCCTGGCCAGAAGCCACCACGGCGATCCCCGCCGCGGTCTCCGCTGGGACCACCCTGGCGAAAACCACCTTCACCACGCGGTGGCACCCCACCCGGTCGTGGGGGGGCTGCATCCTGGGCCGCTGCCATTCCAGAAATCAGGCAGAGAGCCGGGAGCACGAAGGAAGCGAATCGTTTCATGATGAAGATCTTTTTGGTGGAAAGAAGACCATTTGGCAAATGCCAGATGGTGGTCGCACGGGCACTCCAAACCCGTCTTCCGGCACAAAGTTGCAACTCGGCGCGTACCTGCCAGACAGAGTTTTTCTGATCTTCTCTGAGCAGCAGGCACAAACGGTGCTTTCAGCCAAGACGTCCTTTCATACCAACCCGGCTTTCCTGGAAAGGAATCCCAGGATTTTTCAGCGCCATCCGCTAATTTTCTCCAACCCCAGCCTCCCATCTTCCCTCGTGCGCTATCACATCATTCATCGCACCACCTACACCTACGAGAGCCCTGTCACCGTGGGGCACTACACGGCGCGCCTGGAGCCTCGTGCCCTTCCCTTTCAGGAATGTCCCTGGCACGAAATCACCATCCGGCCCATCCCCATGCAGCGAGCCGAGAGGGCAGACTCCTTTGGCAACACCTGTGTCTATTTCGAAATTGAGGGGTCGCATCAAAAGCTGGAAGTGATCGCCCGCAGCCTTGTGGAAGTGGCACGGGGTGAAAGCATCTCGCCTTCCTCCACGCCGGCATGGGAGACCGTGCGTGACGCCTGCCGGGCTGATCGCGCCACAGCTTCCAGCCTCGCGGGAGAACTGGCCTTTGCCTCCCAGCTCATTCCTATCGGCAGCGTCTTTGCAGACTATGCACGCCCATCTTTCCCTGCACACCGGCCTATTTTGGAGGCAGTCTGCGATCTCAATCGTCGCATCCATGAGGATTTCATCTTTGATCCGGCGGCCACAGACTTCGCCACGCCTGTGGAGCAGGTGCTCAAAAAGCGCCGCGGAGTCTGCCAGGACTTCGCCCAGGTCATGATAGCCTGCCTGCGCAGCCTGGGACTGCCCACCCGCTATGTCAGCGGCTATCTGGAAACCCTGCCTCCACCTGGACAAGTCAAGCTTGTCGGGGCGGATGCCTCCCACGCCTGGGTCTCGGTCTATTGTGGTGAAACCGCTGGCTGGATGGATGCCGACCCGACGAACAACATCCTGCCTTCGGACCGCCATATCACAGTCGCCTGGGGGCGCGATTTCGGGGACGTGAGCCCTCTGCGCGGTGTCACGATCGGTGCCGGTGAACAACGGCTGCAGGTGGCTGTGGATGTCCTGCCAGAAGCGGACTGAGTTTGACACTCAGCCCTCTGAAAGCATGGCCTTCAGCCCGGCAAAGAAATTGCTCGCTTCCTCCTGGCTCACGGCCTCGTTCATGTGCCGGCTGTAGTCAATTTCATCGACGTGCGTGCGGTCGAGTTCCTTGAGGAAAGGGCTCGGCAGCTCCGTCTGAGGCTTGCCCCATTTCACCCGCGTGCGGACATAGCTGATCGTGAGCTTCTGCCTTGCACGAGTGATGCCGACGTAGAAAAGGCGGCGTTCCTCGTCCACACGGCCCTCTTCATAGCTGCGCTTGTGAGGCAGAATGCCCTGCTCCAAGCCGGGCAGATAGACCACCGGGAATTCCAGGCCTTTGCTGGCATGCATCGTGATGAGGCAGACACCCTTCTTCTTCTCAATATCATCCTTCTCTTCACGCTCATCGTTCAGCGTGATCTCATCCAGGAAGCCGGCCAGGCCGTCCTTACGGTTGCGCTCATCGTAACTGGCGATCTGGCCAGACAGCTCCTTGAGGCCGTTATCCCAGGCATTGTAGTCCTCTGGGGTCTTGGCCAGCTTCTGCAGGTATTCACGGTAGCCGATTTCCAAAATCAGGTGCTCGACCATTTCAGCAAGCATCACTCCCTCGCTCTGGGCCGCTGCGGCGTATTTGCTGATCATGGCAGTGAAGCCACGGATGGCCGTGCGGGCCTTCTCTGGTATCTGCCTCAGGAAATCCTCATCGCACAGCGCCACCCAGACGCTGTGATGCTTTTCCATCGAGCGGTCACGGGCCAGTTCAGCCGTGGCATTGCCGATGCCTCGCGTGGGGGTGTTCAGCACTCGCAGCAGGGCGATGTCATCATGCGGATTGTGCAGCACGGTGAGGTAGGCCACGATGTCCTTCACTTCCCGGCGGTCAAAGAAGCTGCGCGCACCAATCACACGGTAGGGAATCTTGCGTTGGCGAAAGGCCTGCTCCAGCACGCGGCTCTGCTCATTCGTGCGGAAGAGCACGGCGAAATTGTCGTAGGGCTCCTTGTCCGCATAAAAGGCGCGTTCGATCTCCTTGGAGATCATGTCGGCCTCCTCTTTGTCATCTTGCACGGCGACAAGCCGGACGGGAGCATTGCCTGTGTTGCGGCTCCACAGGCTCTTCGGGCGGCGGCCTGCATTGTTTTTGATCAGGCTGTTGGCCGTATGCAGGATCGGCGTGGTGGAGCGGTAGTTCTCCTCCAGCTTCACGATGGTCGGATTGGGGAAGAAGTTCTCGAACTCGGTGATGTTGGTGATTTCAGCACCGCGCCAGCCATAGATCGACTGGTCGTCATCGCCCACGACACAGACGTTGTAAGGCGCGGGCACCAGCGCCCGCAGGAGACGCATCTGCAGTGAGTTGGTGTCTTGGAACTCATCCACCATGACAAAGCGGTGGCGGCGATACAGCACGGAACGCACATCCTCGTGGTTCTCCAGCAGCTGCACGCCCAGGCAGAGCAGGTCATCGAAGTCCATGGCATTCAGCGCGCGCATTTCGTTCGTGTATTTCTCCGCCACGGCCGCATAGAGGTCCTCCTTCGGATCTCCCAGGCTCTCCCCGTAGTTCTTGGCCTTGCTGATGCGTGAAAGCACTGCCTGGGGGTCGAGGTTCTCCTCCTTGATGAGCAGGTCCTTCATCGCCCTCTTCATGAGGCTGATCTGCTCGTTCTGGGAGTAGATGACGAAGTTCTGCTTGTAGCCCACATAGGGGGCAAATTCCCTCAACAGCCGGGCACAGAAGGCATGGAAGGTGCCGAGCACGACTTTTTTGCCGTCATTGCCACGGCACATGTCCTTCACACGCTCGCGCATCTCGGTGGCGGCCTTGTTGGTGAAGGTTACCGCCAGGATGTGCTCAGGCTTGATGCCCTCGCTGATCATGTAGGCGATCCGTGCAGTGACCACGCGCGTCTTACCCGTGCCTGCGCCGGCCAGAATCAGCAGGGGCCCGTGAATATGGGTGGCCGCCTGTCGCTGCTGAGGATTGAGAGTGCCGGTGAATCCGCTCATGAACGCGCTCCGATGGCTGCGGCTGACGCGGATGCAACTCCGAAGTGGCCCGGCCATCTTTTCCTGTCAGCAAAGCCTTTCTTGAAGGGCGGAAAAAGGGTGGCAGGACGGACGGGGACGCCTCAGAATCGTCCCATGAATGCCATGAAGTCACTTTCATCACTCTTGTTGCTTTTTGTCCTGGCTGCCAGCCCGGCTCGTGCGGACCGGATCGTGCTGGTCGCTGGAGGCACGAAAGAAGGAACCGACCTTCCAGCCACTGAAGCACGCCTGCTGGAGCCATTCGGAGCCGAATTCGACTCAGGAGGCCATCTATGGATTGTTGAGATGGTCTCAGGCAACCGGCTGCTGCAGGTCGATGGTGGCGGGCAGCTCAGTCATGTGGCTGGCCAGTTGAAGCCTGGCTTCAGCGGTGATGGGGGACCTGCCATCCGGGCGCAGTTCAATGGCCCGCACAACTTCGCCATCCTGCCCAACGACAACCTGCTGATTGCCGACACCTGGAATGGGCGGATTCGCGAAATCGACATCAAATCCAGGCTTGTGAAGAGTCTGGCAGGCTGGCAGGCACCTGCGGAGAAGGCACGCGGCAACGGCCCCTACTGCATCACCCTCACGCCGGACAAAACGAAGCTGCACATCGCGGACCTTCGGCAGGTGCATGAACTGGACCTGACTACCGGCAAATCACGTGTGGTGGCCGGCAATGGCAAGAAAGGCCTGCCGATGGACGGTGAACCCGCCACAGAGCAGCCGCTTGTGGATCCACGTGCCGCCGCCATGGATCATCAAGGCAACCTCTACATCCTGGAGCGCGGCGGGAATGCCCTGCGGGTGGTGGACACATCAGGCAGGATCAAGACCGTGGTAAACCGCAGCGGTCAGAAAGGCGGCGAAGGGGATGGTGGCCCTGCCCTGGAGGCTACCATGAACGGCCCCAAGCACCTTTGCATCGACAAGGACGACACGGTGATCATTGCCGACGCAGAAAGCCACCTTATCCGCCGTTACGTGCCTGCGACGGGCAAGATCGAGCGCATCGCAGGCACAGGCCAGAAGGGCAGTGCAGGCGTGGGAGGTGATCCCTTGAAATGCCAGCTGGCACGCCCCCACGGTGTGACCATCCAGCCAGGCACAGGCGACCTTTTCATCACGGACAGCTACAACAACCGCATCCTGAAGATCGAGCGCCAGTAACTCGAGCCTAGCGATGCCAGCCCGCCTCCGAGACTCTGCCACTGCCGCTCATGTGATTCCACTGGCGGTCTTCCTGGCCTTTTTGAGCCTGCCAGGCTGGTTCAGGATCGAGAATCCCGAGCTTCCGTGGCATCAAAAAGCCCCGGAGCATTGGATTTATCCCATTCAAACCCTCGTCTGTGGCGCCTTGCTCGTGCTCTTCCGGCGGCATTACACCCTGCCCCCCTGGCGGGGACTGGGTCTGGCCGCGCTTTTTGCCGTGGTTGGCATTGCGGCATGGATCGCACCATCCTGGCTGTTTGAAAAAGCGGGCGCTCCCGCAGATGCCCCCGAATGGTGGAGTTGGCTGGGAGCCGTCAGGCGCAGCGAAGGTTTTGACCCGAGCCTCCTCTCGTCCTGGCCGTTGTGGGAAAAGCTCAGCATCGCAGCGCGCTTGGTGCGCATGGTGATCGTGGTGCCACTGGTCGAGGAACTGTTCTGGCGCGGTTTCCTCATGAGACACCTCAACCTCGGATCGGAGAGCCACTGGCAGAAAGTCCCCTTCGGAACCCACTCATGGAAGGCCTTTGGCATCGTCACCGCCCTCGTCATGCTGGCCCACCAGCCGGAGGATTACCTCGCTGCTTTTGTGTGGGGTTCCCTGGTCTATTTTCTGGCGGTCAAAACCCGCAGCCTGGGAGCCTGCGTCCTCATGCATTCCCTGGGAAACCTGCTTCTCGGCCTTTACACCCTTGAAACCCGCCAGTGGGGCTTCTGGTGACCTCGATTCCGCCAGGGAATGGCCGTCTCTGATTCCAAAAAAGGGATTGAAACAAGGGGTGCTGGAACTACTGTCGCCGCTCTCTCGAATCCCCAGACACTCCCCAGACCATGGCTGACGCAGCAAACAAATACTCCCAGAACGTTTCCGGTGCCTACTACGTGGACGATCAGTGCATCGACTGCGACCTTTGCCGCGAAACCGCCCCTGCCAATTTCAAGCGCGACGACGACGGCGGTCATTCCTTTGTCTTCAAGCAGCCTGAGAACGATGAAGAAGTGAAGCTTTGCGAAGAAGCTCTGGCCGGCTGCCCTGTCGAAGCCATCGGACGCGACGGCGAATAAGCCCTGGAACGCCTTTCCCATCAGGCGCGGTTCTTCGGAACCGCGCCTTATTTTTTGGCCGGAAGCACCAGCCAGCCATCAGCGCGGACTTGGAGCAGGTTGAGGCAGGAGTCCGACTGTGCTTTTTCGGGGTAGTTTACCCAGAGCGTGAGGCTCTTGGTCAGGCTGCCCTCCACCTTTCCTCCCAATTCCTGAAGCAGCCAGCGACCAGGAATGCTTTCACGCAGGCAGTAGGCATGAACCTCATCGGCGCCATCCGGAGAAGCAACCTTGAGTGCAAGGTGCGTGCCTGCATCCCGGAACTCAAACGCATGATGATCACTCAGCGTCACATAGCCACGCAGCATCACCGGCTGGGTGGACCGTGACTTTTTGAGGTCGGCGAAGCTCTTCTGCGAATAGCCGACGAAACTTTCCCAGTCGAGCACCAGACGGCCCGTCAGGGAACGCCGCAAGGTCAGCTCCAGCCTGCCATCGTGGCGACCGCTTCGATAGATGAGGACCACGATCTCTGAGTCTTCGATTCGATAGTGCGCCTGATCCAGCAAGGTTCCCAGGCTGGGATCAATCTGGTGCTGAACCTCGTAGTAATCCTCCATGAGGCCACGCACCCTTTCTGGCTCAAACACAAACGGGAGCCGGTCCTGCCAGGCAGACGCCGACAGGTATTTGCGCACGACCTGCTCCGCTTCTTGGAAGAGCAGCCCCGCATCTGCCAGAGGCAGGACCTCCACCGCCAGTTTCGCAGGGACAGGCAAATCGCTGCCATTAAAGCGCCCGGGTGACGGGCTGTTCAAGGGCGGAGCCGGATGCCCAGGCTGGGTCTTTTCCACCGGGTGGCTGCTGCTGGAAGCCGCCCTCTGCTGATCCTCTTTGGCAGCCAAAGCCAGCACCATCTGACGGTGTTCCAGCACATGGAAATGATACCTCCAGCCAATGACAAGCACCAGCGTCAGCAGCAGGCACAAGGTGAATGCCGCAGCCATGAAGGCGCGATATGAGGCGGGAGTGGCACTGGACATGGAGGCTGAAGAGCCTCCCGATAAGCCAAGAAAGCCGCTCTGAATCAAGCTTTTATGCAGAGCACAGCCCAGGGCTGCGAAACATGACGCCCCCAATCAGCAGAGCCCAGAGAATCATCATCTCCGCTTTGAGGCTGATGAGTGGTCGGGCCGGCGAGATTCGAGCTCACGACCTCCTGCGGCCCTGCAAACTGGCTTCGCGCACTCGGCATGGCGTGTTGTAGTTAGGCAAACCTGCCGCACACGGATACGGGAGCCTGTGGGGTGACACCGGAGGCAGGTTAAGGCGTCGGCGGCGCAGGTGGCGGCGGCGGTTCCTCCGGTGACGACGGGTTCTCCAGCAGATGCTGCTGCATGTAGAGGTTCAGCTTCTCGGGCTGGC
>CALDGV010000007.1 GCA_937941745.1 uncultured Prosthecobacter sp.
TGGGGTATGGCCGTGCTGCCCGCATGATGGACATCCTGGAGATGCGTGGAATCATCGGTCCTGGTGATGGTGCCAAGCCTCGTGAGATTCTGGTTTCCCTGGATGAGATCTGAGGTGGCCCTTTGCGGCATCCGAAACGCTTGTGAGATCGAATCCTGATGGTGCGTTTGGCCTCTCTCCGGCCTTTCCGGAGCCTTGAACCGCCAGCTCACCACCTTCATTCTTCACCATGAAACATACCATGCGTCTCCTCACTGCTCTTTTTGCCGGACTTTTCGGCAGCGCTCACGCCGGCCAGGGTGAGAAAGTCAGCTATCCCGCTCCTGCTGTGAGCGGAATCAATCAGGACGGTGCCACCGTCAACTTTGCCGATGTTTACAAGAAAGGCCCGACGGTGGTCTTCTTCTATCCCAAAGCTGACACGCCAGGCTGCACCAAGCAGGCCTGCTCTTTGCGGGATGCTTTTGCCGATCTGGGCAAAGAAGGGGTTCAGGTGCTGGGCGTGTCTTTTGACAAGCCGGAGGCTCAAAAGAGCTTCAAGGACAAGTTCACCCTTCCGTATGACCTGATTGCCGATCCGGAGGGCAAGATTGTCGCCGCCTTCAAAGTGGAAAAAATGGCCAGGGGTCTGCTGTCACTGGCCAAGCGCAGCTGCTTCCTGGTGAAGGATGGCAAGGTCGTCTGGCAGGATTATCAGGCGAGCACGGACCAGCAGGCTGCCGACATCAAGCGCGTTCTCTCCGAGCTCAAGTAAGCCTGCGATCCTTCGTCCATGCCTGCTGCTCTTGCTGCCGTCCTCTACGAATCTGGGAGACCGCTCGTGATTGAGGAGGTCGAAGTGGCAGAGCCGCAGGCTGGAGAGGTGATGGTGCGGATGAAGGCGGCTGGTGTTTGTCACAGCGACCTGCATGTGATGAAAGGGGATCTCCCCATGCCAGTCCCGATCATCCCTGGGCATGAAGGTGCTGGCATCGTCGAGGCTGTGGGCCCAGGCGTGACTTCGGTCAGGCCTGGGGATGCTGTGTGGCCGATTTGGCGTTCCTCGTGCGGGCGTTGCGATTACTGCCAGCAGGGGCGCCCGGCACTTTGCGATTTGGGAACGGCCATGCGTTTCACCGGGCTGATGCCGGATGGCAAGACACGGTTCCGCAGCCGCCATGGCCAAAGCATCCGCCACTATGCCGGGGTCTCGACTTTCAGCAGCCTTTCGACCATGCCGGAGGCGGCCGTGGTGAAGATTGAAGGCGATGTTCCCTTGTGGAAGGCCGCGCTCATCAGCTGTGGTGTGATCACCGGAGTGGGCGCCGTGACGCATGCGGCTCAAATTCGTCTGGGTGCGAGCGTGGCGGTTTTTGGCTGCGGTGGCATCGGTCTGAACATCATTCAGGGAGCCCGCATGGTGAGCGCGCGTCAAATCATCGCCGTGGACACCGTGGCGGGAAAAGAAACTTTTGCCCGCACGCTCGGAGCCACTCATTTCATTGATTCCAGCGCCTGCGACCCTGTACAGGCGGTGAAGGAACTGACAGGCGGACTGGGTGCAGATTACACATTTGAAGCGATCGGCCTTCTCGAGCCTGTTGAGCAGGCTTTTGATGCTCTGCGAAAGGGGGGAACTTGTGTCGTGGCGGGCATCTGCCGAGCCGATGCCCGGGCTCGAATCAATGTGAACCAGCTCCTGTATGCTGAGAAAACGCTGAAGGGAACGCTTTACGGGTCGATGCGCCCACGCGTCGACTTGCCGCGGCTGATGGACCTGCATCAGACAGGGGCGCTGAAGCTGGATGAACTGCTCACCCGCACCTGGAAGCTTGAGCAGATCAACGAAGCCTACGAATCCCTGGAGCGTGGCGAAGTCGCCCGCAGTCTGATTGTCTGGGACTGAGTGCGGCTTGGTGAAATCACCAGCGCACAACAGAGGCGGCCCAGGTGAAGCCGCCGCCAAAGGCGACGAGAAGCACGATGTCACCACGCTTCAACCGGCCCTGACGGTTGGCTTCATCAAGGGCCACGGGGATGGTGGCGGCACTCGTGTTGCCGTATTTGTCGAGGTTGATGAAGGTCTTCTCTTCAGGCAGCCCAAGCCGGTCAGCGATGGCCGTGATGATGCGGGCATTCGCCTGATGAGGAATGACGAGGCTGATGTCCTCCTTGGTCAGGCCGGCCATCTTGAGGGCCTCTTCGGCCGCAGCACTCATGCGGGTGACAGCGTGCTTGAAGGTTTCGCGCCCTTCCATGTGCACGGTGTTGAGGCGCTGATCCACGTTCTCAGGAGTCACAGGGCAGGCGCTGCCTCCGCCGGGCACCTTCAGGAGGTCCACAAGGTTGCCATCGCTGCCCATCACCGTGCTGAGCACCCGGCCAGGAGCATCTTCCGCATCTGTGGCTCGGATGACCACGGCACCTGCACCATCGCCAAAAAGCACGCAGGTGTTCCGATCCTTCCAGTTCACGAGGCTGCTGAGTTTTTCAGCCCCGATGACTAGGGCGGTTTGGCGGGTGCCGGCATTCAAGAAATGCCTCGCCACCTGCAGGGCATAGACAAAGCCGGAGCAGGCAGCGCTGATGTCAAAACACACGGCCTTGGAGGCTCCGATCTTCCGTTGGATGATGCAGGCCGTGCTGGGGAAGAACATGTCCGGGGTCACCGTGGCGCAGACGATGAGGTCGATTTCCTCGGCTTTGACGCCGGCATTCTCCATGGCGCGGCGGCAGGCCTCGCTGGCGAGGTCACTGGTGGCTTGGTCCGGAGCGGCGATGCGCCTTTCTTTGATGCCGGTGCGGGTTGTGATCCATTCGTCAGATGTCTCGACGATTTTGGAAAGGTCGTCGTTCGTCAGCACTTTTTCAGGCATGTAGCTTCCGGTGCCGATGATGGAGGAGACGCAGGGTTGGGACATGAGGTTGGGAGACGAGAGGGAAGGCGCTGGTCCTCAAGGGGTGGCGCAACTTTCTGTATGCCAGTGATTTGAGGGAGACAAGTCCCAAGCTAAGGTCACCAGTGGCGAAAACTCCGCTTGGGCAGCACTCGGGAAGGCGCTAATTGGCCTTGCGGTAGGCCACGATGCCTTGTGCGATGCCCTCGGCGATGCGGTTGCGGAACTCACCCGTCATCATCCGGGCTCGTTCGGTGGAATTGCTTACGAAACCACATTCGATCAGCACGGAGGGGTTGCGCGTGGTCTCCCGGATCACGTGGAAGCTGGCATGCTTCACTCCGCGGTTGGTCATGCCGGTGCGCTGGACCAGATAGGCTTGAATGTAGCCTGCCAGCGTGTAGCCCCGGGTATGGTAGTAATAGCTTTCCACTCCAGCGCCGCTGCCGCCGCGGTTGTAGTTGTAGTGAATGCTGACGAAAATGGCATTGCCATAGCGGTTGCCGACGGCCGCACGTCCAGGCAGAGGAATGAAGACATCCCGTGAGCGGGTCATCACCACCTTGAGGCCCGCTTTCCGGAGCAGCGTTTCCACGCGGCGGGCCGTGTCCAATGCCAGATGCTTCTCGTAAACATAGCCAATGGCGGCCCCGCGGTCGAAATCACCATGCCCGGCATCAAGAACGACGGTGTCGAAGGCCCGGGCGAAGGGCGCAGCGAGGAGCATCAGGACCCACAGGGCGCTTCGCAGAAGATGACCGGCTGCCGGTAGGTTGGGGGGAGTGGAAGGCATGAGGGCAGGGGAGAAGGGCTGTGCCGGGAGATGCATGCGGCGTGCCATGCATCACCCCAGGTGCGTTTAGCGTTTCGCCTATTCTGAGGCAAGCAGTAACATTCCCGCCGACTTGCAGAAGATGGGCTCGTTTTGATGTGCCTGATGAAGGCGAGTCGCGTTAAGGGAGACGCCCTTCCTCGACATCCATGAGGTCAAAAAAGGTGACGATGTCGCTGCGGTGTCCCAATCCGGCGTCGGCCTTCTGCTCTTCAAGGCCTGCGCTGGCTTCATCGCGCCAGCCACGCTTCGTCATGAAGCCGTTGAAGAGGCGGATGTGCTCCTCATCGGGCTTTCGGCCATGCTCAAAGCACCACGCGAGGATTTCTTCGTCGCTGCCACCCTGCAGCGTGCGTGCGGTCAGGTCTTCAAAGCTGACTCCCAGCAGCGTGCAGACACGGTCGTCAAAGGTGCGCTTCCCAGGAATGAAGCCCAGGTGATAGCCAGGAGGCAGGGTGCCCTCCTTGGCCTGGAGGCGGATCTTGTCGAGAATACGGCCAAGAACCATGATGCCGCCGACGGTGTCGCGGGGGGAGCGGAGAGGGAATGCCATTTGGGATGCGGGTGGGTTGATGCGTTTCCTAAGACGCGAAAATTCCTCGTTCTCAACCCTTTCTTCCATGGGGTGCGGAACGATTGGGAAAGTTGACGCGGGGGCCGCCATCGGCGAGCAATGGGCTGGATCTAAAGCGTAATTCCTCCAAGAAACCGGGCCGTTGGTTCGTCCAGCGTTCTCAACAACCTTTTCCAGCCATGTCCGACACTCCTGTTCCAGGTTCCTCTGAGACTCCCAATCCTCCTTCGGAAGGGGGAGTGACCCAGCCGATGGGCTATCCACCGGGTTATCCGA
>CALDGV010000008.1 GCA_937941745.1 uncultured Prosthecobacter sp.
AAGGGCCTTCGGGTCACCCACAAGGATCGCAAGCCGCCTCGCGCGAGTCAGGCCTGTGTAGATCAGGCTGCGCTCCAGCAGGATGTAATGCTGGGTGCTCACGGGCAGGATCACGCATGGAAACTCACTGCCCTGGCTCTTGTGAACCGTCATGGCGTAAGCCAACTGGAGTTCATCCAGTTCACCCGGCTCGTATTCGACCAGACGATCCGCGTCGAAACGCACGCTGATTTTGATCGGATCAGTCTCTATGCTGACAATGTGCCCCAGGTCGCCATTGAAGACATCCTTGTCGTAGTTGTTATGCGCCTGAAGCACTTTGTCCCCCACGCGAAAGGTCGTGCCAAAGCGCTCAATCTCGAACTTCAGCTCGCTGGGAGGGTTGAGAGCTGATTGAAGGTGATGGTTGAGGGCGTGAGTTCCCAGGTCGCCACGGTTCATCGGCGTCAGCACCTGGATGTCGCGCATGGGATCGAAAGAGTAACGCGCAGGCAGGCGACGGTGAACAAGGTCGATGAGGGTGTCGCGGATCATTTCAGGATCGGAAGCCTCCAGGAAAAAGAAGTCTGCCTCACGATCAGGCCGGAGGTCGGGCACCTGCCCCTGATTGATGGCATGGGCGCTGGTGATGATCCGGCTGCTGGCTGCCTGACGAAAAATCTCCGTCAGGTGCACGCAGGGCACGCATCCTGATGCGATCATATCCTGGAGGACCATGCCGGGCCCCACTGAAGGAAGTTGGTCGGCATCTCCGACCAGCAGCAGGTGTGCCCCTGCAGGCAGGGCATCGAGAAACTGCGCCATCAGCGGTGTATCGACCATGGAGCACTCATCCAGCACAAAGACATCTCCCGTCAGTCTGCGGCCGTGATGACGTCCCCAGGAGCCTGCGCCTTGGTATTCGAGCAGACGGTGCATGGTCCTGGCTTCCAGTCCCGTGCTTTCACTCAGGCGCTTTGCCGCGCGGCCGGTAGGTGCAGCCAGCACCAGCTTCAACTCGTGCCGCTGAAGGATGGCCAGCACAGTGCGCAGAAGCGTGGTCTTGCCCACGCCTGGGCCGCCAGTAATCACGAGACAACGCTGCTGGAAGGCAGCCAGGACGGCAAGGCGTTGACTCTCAGCCAGAGGCTTGCCGGTTTGTTCAGCCACCCAGGCGAGTTCAGCCTCCAAATCCAGTGCTGGATAGTGGGGGGCTTGGCGGGTCAGTTCATGGAGCCGGCTGGCGATGCGCTGCTCGGCGGCACGAAGCTCGGGCAGGCAGAGCATCGAGGCTCCATTCACTTCATGACGCTCTATTTTGGCTTGCTCCATGAGGTGCTGCAAAGGCACTTGCAGCACGGGTTCGGCACATCGGAGCATTTCAGCCGTCTTTTGCACCAGCATCGGCTCAGGAAGGCAAGTGTGACCATTCTGAGCTGCAGCCTCCAGCGCATGCAAGAGCGCCGCACACAGCCTCGCAGGCGCATCTTCGGCCACTCCCATCTGCCTGGCGATCTGATCGGCTGTCTTGAACCCGACACCATGAATGTCCTGAGCAAGGCGGTAGGGATTGCTCGTGAGCACCGCCAAGGCATCTTCGCCATAGGTCTTGTGGATGCGCAGGGCACGCGAAGAGCTGATGCCATGCTGATGCAGGAAGAGCATGATGTTGTGCACATTCTTCTGCTTCAGCCAGGATTCGCGGATCTCCTGCCGGCGTTTCCTGCCAATGCCCTCGACCTCTTCCAGCTTCACGGATTCATTTTCGATGATTTCGAAAACGCGGGCACCGAACTTTTCGACCATGCGTCTGGCATAGGAGGGTCCTATGCCTTCAATGAGGCCGGACCCGAGGTAGCGCTCAATCCCTTCCCTGCTGCCAGGACGCGACAGCTTCAGGGTATCGGCCTTGAACTGCATTCCGTAGTCGCGCGTGCTTTCCCAAGCACCGGTGGCCTCAAACTGCTCGCCAGCAACCACACTCGGGGCCTTGCCAATCAGGCTGACCGGCTCCGACCTGCCATCTGGCAGCACTTTGAGGATGCAGTAGCCCGTCTCCTCACTGTGATACACCACACGCTCCACGAGACCGCGAAGTGAGGTGGAGCTGGAAGGGAGAGGCATGGGCCTTTTTTATTCGAGCAAGGCAGTGGGAACAAGCGCTTGCATCGGACGGAAGACTTGACGCCACCCGCCTGCCTCGGGACTCCTGGGCAGCCACTGATTCCACTCATGTCCAGCCAGATTCTTACCCTTCGCGTTCATCCTGCAGATGATCTTGTCGTCGCCCTCCGCGACTTGAAAGCTGGCTCGACGGTGGATGGGGTGACCTTGCGGGAGGACATTGCTGCCAAGCACAAGTTTGCGGGTCGTGATTTCGCCAAGGGCGAAAAGATCATCATGTATGGAGTGACGGTGGGAAGAACGACTCAGCCCATCCCTGCAGGAGCCCTGGTGCATACGCACAACCTCAAGCACGAAGCGGCCGCTTTTGAAGGCAAACGTGGAGACTATGTCTGGACTCCTCCAGATGTCTCAGCGTGGAAATCCCGGACCTTCCAAGGTTTCAGGCGCAGTGACAGCGTTTCAGGCACAGCCAACTACTGGGTGGTGATCCCGCTCGTGTTTTGTGAAAACCGCAATCTTGGGTTCATGCGCGAGGCACTGACGAGGGCGTTGGGTTATGCACGTTCCTCGCCCTACGAGCGCTTCGCGCAAAACCTCGTGGAGCGCCATCGGCGAGGCGAAATGCTGGAGGCCGAACTTGAAGAAGGCCTGTTCAGCATGCCTCCACCCCTCTTTCCGAATGTGGACGGCGTGAAATTCCTGGAGCATGGCCTGGGCTGCGGTGGCACCCGGCAGGATGCGCTGGCCCTGGTGCAACTGCTGGCCGGCTACATCGCTCATCCCAATGTGGCAGGAGCCACGGTTCTGAGCCTGGGCTGCCAGCATGCGCAGGTCAGCCTGCTTCAGGATGCCCTGAGCCACCTCTATCCTCGCTTCAACAAGCCTCTGCATATCTTCGAACAGCAGAAAAGCGCTTCAGAGCGCGACATGATGGCCAGGGCCATTCAGGCGACCTTTGCAGGAGTGCGCCAGGCGAACGAACAGATCCGCGAAGCGTGCCCGCTGAGCGATCTGATTGTCGGCGTGGAGTGCGGCGGCAGCGATGGTTTTTCTGGCATTTCGGCCAATCCAGCCATCGGCCACACGGCCGATCTGCTCGCGGCACTGGGAGGTGCGCCTGTGTTGTCGGAGTTCCCCGAACTATGCGGAGTGGAGCAGAGTCTTTGCGACCGCTGCGTGACGCCTGAGCTGGCAGACAAGTTTGTGCAACTGATGCGGGCTTACGAAGGCGCTGCCAAGGCCTGCCATTCCGGATTTGATGCCAACCCCAGCCCTGGAAACATTCGTGATGGCCTCATCACTGATGCCATCAAGTCCGCAGGAGCCGCCAAAAAAGGTGGCACAGCACCGGTGGTGGATGTGCTCGACTACGGCGAACCGATCACCCGTCATGGCGGACTGAGCCTCTACTGCACACCAGGCAATGATGTGGAATCCACCACCGCGATTGCAGGCGGAGGGTGCAACCTGATCCTCTTCTCCACTGGCCTCGGCACACCGACCGGCAACCCAGTGTGCCCCACACTGAAAATTGCCACCAACACCGACCTCATGAAGCGCATGGGAGACATCCTGGATTTCGACACCGGCGCGATCATCACCGGTGAAAAGAGCGTCCCTCAAATGGGCGAAGACCTGCTCGACCTCTGCATCGCCACCGCCAGCGGAGATTATGTGCCCAAAGCGGTCACCCTCGGTCAGGACGACTTCCTGCCCTGGAAGCGTGGTGTTTCACTGTAAGTGGGAGGCTGCTTTTCAGATTGGCAGGGCGTCGGCTGTCGCCATGATGGCATTCCATGCTGTCCCAGGCTCCGTTCTTCCTCGCTTTGCGCTATCTCAAGCCGCGCCGGTCTTTCGTTTCGGTGATCACCCTCGTCTCGGTGCTCGGGGTGGCAGTTGGAGTGCTGATGATGATCGTGGTGCGGGCAGTGATGCTGGGTTTTGAGGCCGATTTCCGTGAAATCCTGATGGGCACGAAGCCTCACGTGCTGCTCAGACAGGAGGCCGGCGCCCAGGGCAAGGGGCCAGACTGGGCTCAAGCTCTTCAACTCGCCCAAACGCAGCCCGGCGTGATTTCAGCCACGCCTTTCACTGAAGGCATGCTCTACGTCGCGAATGGTGACCTGCAAACGGCCGCGCAGACCCTGGGCGTTCCGGCCAAAGGCGCCGAAGCCCATCTAAAAAAGCTGGCGCCACACCTCCTGGCAGGCTCGTTGGAGCTTCCTGACGGCACTGTTGCGCTTACCGATCAACACCTCCAGGACCTCGGCCTTCAGCTGGGAGATGAAGTCAGTGTCTATGCGGGCCCAAACGTGAATGAGGCTGTGCGCAGCTACACCGAAGCCAATGAGGAGGAAGAGGAGGCCAAGCGTAAGGCCCGGCTGGACCAGATTCGCCTTCACCCCCGCAAACTCAGAATTTCTGGAGTTCTGCGTTCAGATGCCCTGGGGTTCGCTGGGTATGTATCCCTGCCCACGGGCCAGTCTCTCTTTCAGCTGGGCGAAGGGGTGAGCGGACTGGCCTTGGAACTGGCTGAGCCAGCCAAGGCCGATGAGGTCTCGCGAGCCATGGCGTCCCGGCTGCCTGGCTGGATGCCCGAATTGTGGTCCGATGATGACGGAGCACGACTGGCAGCCATGAAAAACGAGCAGGTCATGATGCAGTTCGTGCTTTCCATCATCGCCCTCGTAGCTGCCTTCTCGGTCATGAATGTGACCATCACCGTCACCACTCAGAAACGGC
The DNA here is from genome assembly GCA_937941745.1 of uncultured Prosthecobacter sp. GTDB lineage: Bacteria > Verrucomicrobiota > Verrucomicrobiia > Verrucomicrobiales > Verrucomicrobiaceae > Prosthecobacter. The sequence continues at coordinate 4,849 of CALDGV010000008.1, forward strand.
GGGAAATCGGCATGCTGGCGGCTCTAGGCAGCACCAGAGGTCAGATCATTGGCGTCTTCCTGATCCAGGCGGTCATTGTCGGCGTGCTGGGCACGCTGATGGGGCTGGGCGGCAGCTTCCTTGTGCTTTGGCTCCGAAACGATCTGCGCGAATGGCTGACCATACTCACAGGCGGTCAGGTGCATGCCGTCGAAGGCGTCTTCCTCTCCACCATCCCAGCCCAGGTGGAAATGAGCCATGTTCTCAGCACTTGCGGCATGTCCGTGATTCTTTGCATCATTGCAGGATGGCTGCCCGCGTGGTTCGCCGCCCGGATGGAGCCTGCGGAGGCTTTACGTGATTGATCTACCACCAATTTCCATGCAACCCTGTCGTCTCGAAGGTCGTTATTTTTGTCTCCAAATATCCTCATGAAACCCACCACCCGACTGCTCGCCCTTACCGCACTCGCTCTCGGCAGCTCTTCAGCCCTTGCTGATTCGCTCTCCGACTCCTATCTGGCCATGTTCAAGCCTCTACCCACTGAGGTTCCTGCGGCCGACAACGAACTGAGCGAAGCACGCATCAATCTGGGCCGCATGCTCTACTATGAAACCCGCATCTCCAAAGGCGGCAAGATGAGCTGCAACAGCTGCCATCAGCTCGACAAGTATGGTCAGGACAATCTTCCCTTTTCTCCTGGCCATGAGGG
>CALDGV010000009.1 GCA_937941745.1 uncultured Prosthecobacter sp.
GAATGGATGATTTAGAATGTGACGAGGCGTAGATTGCCTAATGGTGTAAATCTGCAAGGCAAGTTTGTCTGCTTGCACTGGAAAGTCTTGCGATGGGCACTTTTTAAGAATCTCATTCTGCCTTCGACTTGTCTTTTTATTCTTTGATCAAGCTCAGGCGAGTTAGAGTCAGGCGTGCAGCGGGAGTTTCCGGAGCCAGAAATACCACCAGTTGCCGGACTTTCTTGGGCTGCTTTCCCTTAGGCCATAAAACACGCAGATGGTTTTGTGGCGGACTCATCCAGCCGCTTGTGCGCAGCTTTGTTTGGTGCGCATCGTCCAAATCAACCCTGACGCCGACTTCGACCGCGGCGTCGGCTTCCAGCTCGCCTTGAAGCTCAAGTCCCACGAAGTCGCTCCAATCGTTTCCCAGGGCATTCAGGTGCGCGGTTGCTGGTCGATCCTGCTGGCTCAGCAGCACGATTTGCCCCTCTTTTTTCCAAGTTTCCTGTTCTTTGTTTGGCTGGACGGTCCAAAACAGGCTCAACCGCTTTCCATGGGGCCCGAGTAGTTCGGGAAAAGATGCATGGGCTTGCCAGATGGTCCCACCCACCTCGGCCAGCCATGCGCCGGGTGGTGCCAGTATGAAAAAAACAGCCAGCAGATTCATGAGACCTCGCCGGATGTGTCCCGGCGTCATTTTTGCGAAGTTCAATAGGCTGCCGCCGAGAACGCCGACCAAGCCCCATCCAAAATCCTGCATGCTTGCCGTCCGCCCGAACCAAGGTTGCACCCATTCCATCAGCGCGGCTGCCAGGATTGTTCCCAGGGCGACACGCAGAGAGTTCAGCCAGCCTGAACTGCGACCGGAGGCGAGCGCGATGCAAGCGACTCCCATGAGCGGCGCATGCATTCGGTTCAAACACTCGCCACGCCATCCCGCCGACCATTCGTGCGGCAGTGGCAGCAGTAAGCCGCCCACAGTCGCGGCTATCACAGCCACCACTTTGATGGACGTATTGCCTCGCTGTCGATGTTTCAGGCTCATTCGATAGAAAAGGCTGCGGGTGTGACCTTGTTAGCGCGTCACGTCAAGACATGCATTCTGGTCCGGTGGCCGCGGTGTCAACGTGGCTTGTCAGTCTTTGTTTCTTCAGCCAGGCGGTGGCGGTGTCCCATCTTCAAAGTCGTTTATAGACACGCATCCTGCCAATGAGACCGGGACTTCTTGTGACAGTTTGCTCAAACTCCATTGCCCAGGAAGCATGGGAGTTGTCCAGCGCTGCCTCCAGCAGACGTTCGTGTTCTTTACGCTGGTTTGCTGGCACAGACAGATCCACAAACACCCGGGTGATCTTCAAACGGTCCAGATGTTCAAGCAGTTCCTTGGGGGTGTTGAAGGCAGGCTTGTAGCCGCGTCCCATCCAGTCACTGGAAGACAGTTCCTTGCTGCCCCGATAGACTCTAAGCGGGGAAGGGGATCGCTGTGGGCAGTCGAAGGCCGCAGCCGCGATGACCGCTCCTTCGCCGCGCGGGTCTGATGCCACCAGCCAGTTTGTTTGCCGTGATATCGCTTCTGCAGGCACTCCGGCGCGTGCCACGGATGTGGAGAATCCGCTCACGCGCTTCTCCGGCCAGCCGACCATGGGCAAAGCTGCGGCCATCATCGCCAAGAGGGCGATCGCCTGACCGCGTGAGCCGGGTTGCCAGAGTATCCCGGTCGCTGTCACCACTCCCGCCAGCAGCACTGGCATGGCGGGCAGGAGGTAGCGTTCCGTCATGCCCGCCGGCACCAGCAGGATGATGAGCAGCGCTCCAAAGGCCAGGGCACCAAGCGCCGCTGACTGCGTTGCGTGCTTACCGCGTCCGCCCCGGCCCAGCCACAACATCAGCACCACGCCTGCGGGGGCCAGCAGCGCCAGAGGCCATCCCAGCGCGCGGGGCAGCGCCTTCAGGTAGTAGGCCATCGCCTCAGGCAGAAACTCGGCCAGCGAAACATGCAGCATGCCTTCCGCTGTGATTTTCGAGGAATACAACATCCAAGGCGCCGCTATCAGGAGCACAGGCACCCCGCAGAGCCACCAGGACACCCGCTTCAACAGCCCCAGACTCCCACAGAGCAGCGTCGCCAGCGGAGGAATCACACACAGCCCCATGGCCGATCCCTTGGTGAGGATTGCGGCTGCTGCCACCAAGCCGAAACCTAAAGACCGCCGCACTGTGGGCCGGTTTAGGTAATCACGCCAGATCAGCGCTGCCGTCAGACCCAGCAGGACCACCAGAGTGTCGGACATTACCAGTTGTATCTGCTTCAAGCCCGTCGGCAGCATGCTCATGAGCAGCGCCGACACCACCCCGGCCCTTGTGCCCCCGGCCTTTGACACAATCCGGTAGAGCACAGCGCATAGCGCCGCACCCAGCGCTGCCTGTAAAACAAACAGTGCTGGAGCCGAAGCCCCTGGCAGCATCCACGCGCCTGCCAGCAGGTAATAACCCGGAGGATAGTGTCCCAGGGCGACTTTCGGAAAGTCCGCGTAGTATTGCTGGGCGAAGGTCATGGGCGGCTGCTTCCAGCCTCCCGCCAGATAGTCGCGCAGCATCAGGCTCGTCACCGCATGCGCCGCCTCATCCGGGTCACCGGCCAGGTCCGACTCCCAGGCACCACGCGTGGTGATGAACACCAAGTTCAAGATCAGGCAGGTCGCGAAGACAAGCCAGGTAAGGCGGCGGCGGAAAAGAAGGGCGTGCATGGTGCGGTGCGGCTTGAGAGGGGCTTTCAGGCCAGCGGCTTTTGCGCCAGCACCAGGTACTGGCCTCCCAGCGGCACGCGGCGCAGCCAGCGCTCCAGCGGACGCAGCGCCGCCAGCCTGGCCGGGAAGAAAAACAGGTGGTCCGTCCTCAGCACCTTCAGTCCCGCCTGCCTCAAGAGGTGCCTCGCCTGATGTGGGTAGAGCATCTGTGCGTCCCGGTCAAACGGCACCCGGCTCATCACCCAGTGAACAGCCGGGTTCCAGCGGTTGTTCTCCCAGAAGGCAAACACGCCGCCGGGCTTCAAGCTTTCAAACACCAGCCGCACGGCTTCCTTGCGCTGGTCCGGCGGGATGTGATGAAAAACCCCGTTCGTAAAGGCCAGGTCGAAGTGTTGCCGAGGAACCGCGTCCGCCTCCGCCACGAAGGCCGCTTCGGTCCAAGGGACGGCCCGTTTCGCCTCCGTGATCGAGTCCTGAGAAGGGTCGTAACCGGTGTAAGACCCGATTCCCAGTCCATCGCGCAGGAAGACCGCCGAGGTGCCGGTCCCACATCCAAAATCCAGGCAGTTGCCAGGCTCCAAGCCCAGCCGTGCCATCCGAGCGCGTATGTGGCCCACTCTGCCTTCTGCATAATATTCTTTGCTCTCGCCCGTCAGCCGCAGCCCCTGGTTGAGCGCCGCGTCGTAATCTGCCGCATAGGCGTCAAATTCGGCGAGAGTTTTTTCTTCGGAAGTTCCCATTGGCAGGAACATAACCAAAATGCCGCAAAGCCAAAGCGTTGGCTTGATATTTGCGAACAATGGCACCACTTCGACGGCAGCATGAAGACTGAGAATGTGACATGGACACAGTCCAAAATACCACGCGAGCAGAGATGGGGGAGCCTGTCCCAAAAAGGCGCGGTGATCTGGCTGACCGGGCTGTCTGGAGCGGGCAAGACAACCCTAGCCGTGGGCGTCGAGCATTGGCTGCAACAGCGTGGCAGGCATTGCTTCGTCCTTGATGGAGACAACTTGAGGCACGGACTGTGCGGAGATCTGGGCTTTTCCGAAGCCGATCGTGTTGAAAATGTACGCAGGGCTGGCGAGGCTGCCAAATTGATGGCTGAGTCGGGCATCATTGCCATTTGCGCGCTCATTTCTCCTTTCGCTGCCGAGAGGGGCCGCCTGCGAGCAGTCTGTGAGGCCGACGGAATCCCATTTGCGGAGATTTTTATCAGCACGCCATTGGCGCTGTGTGAGGAGAGGGACGTTAAGGGACTCTACAAGCGCGCACGTTTGGGAGAGATCAAAATGTTCACAGGCATCGACTCTCCTTATGAGTCGCCTGAAGCTCCTGACTTGGTGATTAACACGGGGCAAATCACCATTGTCGAAGGCATCGGCCTTCTGGGCGGTCACATTCATGACCAGACCCAGATCTCTCCCGATTGAAACGCGTATTCAGGGGCGGAAGAACCGGGGTGGAGTGTTGCTACTTGGTGCAGATGAGGGACACACTCGAAAGAACGCGTCCAAACAGGACCCGCCGCAGCTTGTGTGGGACCACCGCCAGCAATGACTCCAAAAGCAGGAGCATGTGCCATCCAGGTCTGCCGAGCCGGGCGATGCTGTGACGTGCGACCTCCACCCGGGAGAAGCCCGCGTTCATGGCGATCCGCGCCAGCTCTCCATGAGTCCATTCTTTCAGATGAAAACCTTCCGGTGTGTTTGAAAAGTAACGGGAAATGTCGTGCGGCCCTGAATAGCGGTGCGGCGTGTCTAGAACGTAGCGGCCGCCAGGCCTGAGGGCCTCATAAACCATGTGGAAATGATCGGGAACTTCTTCCGGGTGAATGTGTTCCAGAAACTGATAGCTGAAGGCCAGATCCGCGCTTGCGGGCGGCAAGGCCAGATGACAGCCGTCGTAGATGACAAGCTCGAAGTTGGCCGGCTTGTGCGGAGTGCCCGACTGGTCGGAAATATCGGCGGCGAACACCTTTCTGGCCTTGGCCGCCACCGCGAAGGCGAAACGGCAGTCTCCCGGCGCGATTTCTAAAAAATCCGTTTCCGGTGTCAAGAAGCGCTCAACGAAGCGAAGACGCGCGTTGACGGCCTTGATGCATTCACTCTCAGTGTCCCGCCGGGTCAGGCGGGGATGGTCTGGAACCCTCTCAAAAAGCTCCTGGTACAAGGTGGCGTAAAGCGCGGGCCTTTCCGCGCGTGTGGCGGCGCGCAGCCGGTCGGCCAGTTCTTTTTCGACAAGAAAGTGATTCCGCAGTTGGGCGAGGGTTCTTTGTGAACTCATGCGTTTGGGGTGGGGGATGAAATCAAGCGTTCCATGATATGCAGGTGTTGTCGAGCGCAGTTGCTCCAGGAGAATGTCCTGCCAAAGTCGGCGATGGCCTTTTCATCCGCTGGTCGTTGCAGGACATATGCCAGCGCCGAGGCGTATTCACACACTTCACGTCCTGCCACCAGCGCGTGAGGCGTGTTCTCCCCGCGCAGCACCTCGTGGATGCCGCCTACATCGGTGCTGACAAAAGGGCGGCCGCAGGCCAGCGCTTCAAGCACCACATTGGGCAGTCCTTCATTATGGCTGCTGAGGCAGACGGTGTCGGCAGCCCGCATGTGCTCCGCCACCTCCGCCGGTGGCACTCGCCCCCGCCAGTGCAACTGGCCGCTGATTCCAAGGCGTTTCGCAAGTTCGCGCAGGTTCTTTTCCAGCGGACCGCTTCCGATCAATGCCAGATGAAGTTCAGTGCCTCGCTCCCTGATTGCGGCGATGCTTTGAATCAGAAGGTCGATGCCTTTGACAGGCAGAAAATTCCCC
>CALDGV010000010.1 GCA_937941745.1 uncultured Prosthecobacter sp.
GCTTCGAGTAGGGCTTCAGGCGCAGATTGAGCATGCTTTGCAGCGCGTAATCCGCTGCGTCGAAGAGCTGCTCCGCCAGCGCGGGGGAGATGAAGAGCGCATCGCGATCATTCGTGAAGCCGGAGAGGCCGGGGCCGTCGTCGAGGAGAAGTTTCCCCGGCTCGAAGTCGATGCCGAGGAGGTCGCGAAAGGTGTTGTTGTATTCGGTTTTCGTCAGTCGCGGCAGCGTGACGTGCTCGATGCCCTTCTGCTGGCTCCAATCGACCGAGTCGATGCCTTTGCGCAGGAAGGCCGTGATTTGATGACGCTCCTCGCGGCTCGGCAGCGGCTTCTTCGGCGGCATTTCCTCCTCCTCGACCTGCTGGAGCATCGTTTGCCACAGCTTGAACTCCTTCACGACATTCTGCGGCGATCCGAAGTGCGTCAGATCGACATCGCCTTTCTGTTTGTCGGCGTTGTGGCAGTCCAGGCAGTATTTTTGCAGCAGGGGGCGGATATCCGCGAAGGAAGGGACGGAAAGGACAAAGAGGACCGAAAGGACTTGGCGCATGGCTGTGATGGACTCGCTGGGGAATCGGATGGGTGTGGCGGCTTGGAGCCACCTCGAAGTTATGGGCGGTGCTTGTCGAAGGTCTTTTGATGGTGGCGCATGATGTCATCGCCCTTCACATCGTAGCTGCCGGTGGCGGTGTGCGGCACGTCCGGGATCACGAGGAAGTCATGCGCGATGCCCAGCTCCTTCAGATAGGCGGAGAAGAGCTTGTTGTGCTCAAAGTTGAAGCACTTCGTGCCGTCCCAGATGAGGATGCTCAGCGGCGGGCGGTCTTTGCGCTCTGCATAGGCTTTCGCGAGGTCCCAGGTGTTGTAGCCGAGCGGCAGGAAGCGCAGCGTGTCACTCTCGTAGCCGTTGTTTTCCTGGATGTGCTTCTCGGGGCCGTAGCCGGAGCCACCGGGAGCCACGGAGAGAAAGAGCTCAGGGTGCTTGAACATGATGCGCGTGGTGCCGCGGCCGCCCTGCGAGTAGCCCTCCAGCGCCCGCCCCTCGCGGGTGCCCCAGGTGCGATACGACGCGTCGATATGGGGCACGAGTTCCTTCACGAAGACACTCTCGCCCATGCCCTGCTTCATCTCCGGCATGTCATACCAGCTCACCGGGCCGCCATTCGGGAAAACATAGATCGTGGGCTTGATCGTGCCCTTCTGGATCGCCGCATCCACATAGCTGGCGAGGCGCACCGCCTTGTTCTCCGCGCCGGGACGCCCGCCGTGCAGGTGATAGACCACGGGATACTTCTGCGGGCTCGTTTCATACCCTGGCGGCAGGTAGATGTAGTAGCCCACGTCGATGCCCATCGACGGGCTCTTGAAGGTGGCGTGCCTCACCGTCGCCGGCAGGCTCTTCTTCGCCCACTCGGCATTTAGCATCGGTGAAACCCACGAGAAAGGCGGTGCGGCAGGCGCAGGGGGCTTCTTCTTGGCATTTTGGGCAAAGAGGAGGCTGGGGGAAACAAGCAGCACGCAGATGAGCAGGCGAATCATGGCTGCGTGAACGACTGCCTCCGTCTGATTGTTGCCCATCAAGCGCTGCTCAGGCAAAAATCATCCCACCTGTGCGAGCGAAGGCCTCATGACTTGCTGCCTGCAGGATGTTTGCCCCGGCGGCAGGCATCGCTGCAAAAGCGGACTTGGTCCCAGTCTCGCGCCCACTTTTTGCGCCAGGCGAAGGGGCGGCCGCAGGCTGCGCAGGTCTTCTGCGGCAGGTGTTGTTTTTTCACGCCATTCATGCCGGGGATAGGGAGCTGAATTCACTCGAGAGCCAGCGGGAGGTTTTCTCCCAGAAAGGAAAGAAGCCTGATCGCGCATGCCTGAACAACTGGCTGTCCCAGGGGCGTCGGACCAGGATCAGGGGCACCGGGCCGAGTGCATCGCGGATGGCGGCCAGGGTGTCGGATACCGGACCGACGGCGGGGGCAAGTGCGACGACGGCTTCCAACTGGTCTCGTTGCACCCATTCTCGAAAGCTCCTGGCGATGTCCTCGGTGGCGATGAAATGTGCCGGGCAGGAAAAGTGTTTCCCCGCTCGCTGCAGGCCGTCTTGCAGGGCTGTTTGGAGAGACTGCATGCGCAGTCTGCTCAGACCGTAACGGACGTATGCCGGCTCAACGAAAAAAGCAGCCGTGGACACAGGCTGGATGGAGTGCAGCGGGCTGTTTTCCGCATGCAAATCATCCGGATGCAGCCAGAGGCCGACTTTCTGCGGCAGGGCAGGAGTTTGGCAG
>CALDGV010000011.1 GCA_937941745.1 uncultured Prosthecobacter sp.
TGGTCCTCTTTCCCACCAAGACGGCCGGTCGTGAAATAAGCACCGAGGGAGGAGAAAACCAGGCCGCAGGCAATGAACAACCGGAGAATGCCGGAGAAACGGGCGGGCGGGACGGGAGGGAAACTCATTGAAGGATGGCAGACGTCAAAATAGCTGGGAATTCGCAGGATTATCAGCTTTCAGAGATCAGCCCAAGCATTTTCTTTCAGCTGTCTTAGCTCTCTGGAGCCCCAAAATGAGATGAGAGTTCTGAGCCAAGGAAGAAGGGCCCGCGATTGTTATGCTTTCAGCCGGGTGCCGCTACATCTCACAGCGGGATGAAAGGGTCATTCGAGATCCTGCTCTGGCTTGAAGTCGGCTGCATGATAGGAACTCCGAACCAGGGGTGCGCTGGCGACATGCCGGAAGCCTTTTTTCAGGGCAATCTGCTTGTAATTTTCAAAGGTGTCCGGGTGGATGTAATCAATCACGGGCAGATGTTGTGCCGAGGGGCGGAGATATTGGCCCAGGGTCAGGACAGTCACGTCGTGCTCGAGCAGATCGTCCATCGCCTGGAAAAGCTCGACTTCTGTCTCGCCAAGACCGAGCATCAGGCCGCTTTTTGTGGCGCATTTAAAGCCGAGTTCGGCGGCCATGGCCTTGGCGCGCTTCAGCACGTGCAGGCTACGATGATATTGGGCCCTGCTACGAACGAGCTGGGTCAGTCGTTCCACAGTCTCCAGGTTGTGATTGAAGATATGTGGCCGGGCTTTCATTACCACTTCAAGAGCATCGTCTTTTCCATTGAAGTCAGGAACGAGAATCTCAATGGTGATGTCTGGCGTCGCTTCGCGCACAGCTTCGATGGTCCTAGCAAAATGCTCGGCTCCACCGTCTTTGACGTCGTCGCGAGCAACGGCCGTGATGACTACATGATTGAGTTTGAGGCGCTTGGTGGCATCAGCCACCCGCTGAGGCTCATCGGCTTCCAGGGCAAAAGGTTTGGCTGTTTTGACTGCGCAGAAGCCGCAGGCACGGGTGCAGCGATCGCCGGCAATCATGAAGGTGGCCGTTCCCTGGCTCCAGCACTCCCACCGGTTTGGGCACTGGGCCTCCTCACAGACGGTGTGCAGCCGCAGGTCTGAAATAAGGGATTTCGTGCTCCAGAAGACTGGATCGCGAGGAAGCTTCACGCGGATCCAGTCGGGCTTTTTATCCTGATGCAGGGCGGGGTCGATTTTGCAGGCCATGTCGAAGGCTACGAATGGACGGGGCGAGCTGGATGACAACATCAGAAACGCCTCAAATGAGCCATTTAAGATGCTGGCTGCATTCATGGGGAAATGACCGGCTTAGGCGTGTTTTTGGGGTAGTTTGAGGAGTTGAGAAAAAATGCTCACCGTGGTGCGTTTGCCTCACAATGATTCGCCTATTTGCCCTCACGTTGATCTTTGTGGCCACCGCGTCTTTTGGCGAAGACGTGGCTCTTGAGGTGGATGCCTCGAAATATCCTTCGCTTCAGGCAGCCTTGGATGCCGTTCCTCTCTCAGGCGGAATCGTGAGGCTTCCGCCAGGCAAGTTTGAAATCCGGGAGCCGCTCGTGATTAAAACGGGGGATACTCGTGTTGTTGGAGCTGGGGCGGCGACTTGGATCAAAAACCTCAATGAAGAGGGCAAGCCGGCCCTGGTTTTGCGTCCGCCCACCTTGGATGTGGATAAAAAGGCGCGCTTGTGGAGGGTTCAGCTCGCTGATTTCCGGATCGAAGGCCAGGAGAAGAGTGGCGATGGCATTTTTGCGGAGTTCATCCAGGAAATCTACCTTGAGGGGATGAGCATCGATCATCACGGGGGACATGGCATTCATCTCCGCAGTTGTTTTGAGGATCCTCGGATTGCAGACTGCATCCTGACCTACAACAAAAAGTCGGGGATCGAGATTTATGACTGCCACGACATTGTGGTGAATGCGAACCACTTTGAAGAGAATCAGGATGCCCTTCGCTGTCTGGACAGCTTCAATCTATGCATGAATGGCAACAACGTGGATGATCATCTCGGCAACGGAGTCATCATCGAGAACACTTACGGCTCCGTGGTCAGCGGCAACATGATCGAGGAATGCAACGGCACGGCAGTGATCCTGGATCGCGACTGTTATGGAATCACCTTGAGCGCCAACGTCATCGCGCACCATCTGGAAGGTGGGATTGATCTGCGGGATGCCCATGGCTGCGCTGTCAGTGCCAACACGTTTGTCATTGCTCACAAATTTAGCGTCCGTGTCAGCAAAGAAAGCGGGCGCAATTCCATTGCCGCGAACAGCTTTGCCAATACCTACATAGGTGGTGGCTTGGACAAGCGGCCCAAGGACGGGCCGACCGCCATGCATGTGGATGAGGGCACCGGGGTCTTTGTGGATGGCGGTCAGGACTGTGTGATCTCGGGAAATACTTTTACTGGGCTTTCCACTGCGGCCGTCTGGGCAAGCGCCGGCAGTCGCGGATTGTTGATCACGAACAACTTGTGTCACGACTGCGGGCGCAAGCTTCCTGCCGGTAGCCGTTGGATTGATGTGGCGGAGGGGCCTGACTCAATCATCAAAGACAACCTGCCTGTTCGATAGTGCTTCAGCCGGATGCAGGAACCATGCTCGACATCCAGCGACATCGGAAAGATTCCCTCAGGAGCGAGGTTCGCCTGGCCCGTTGCATCGTTGGCGGGCATCTGAGCCTTGGTGCGGCTGGTGTTCTGCTGCTGCTGCTGCATGAGGTTTTTGCCATGGCGGCAGCGGCAGGCTGCTGGTATCTGATTTCGCTGATGGCTGTATGTGGAGTGATGTCAGGGCGTGCAGTCTGGAGGCATGTGCTGGGCGGCGCTTTCGTGCTATTCGCCCTCGGGGGCGTGTATTTTCTCGGGCAGGTGCTGCCCACATTGAAAATGGCGGCCCCGCCGCTCCTGAGTCTGGAGTTGCTGCCTTTCTGGCTGGGTGTTTTCAATCTTGCCTATCTGGTTGGAGGCCTGGTTGTTCTTGGGAGTTCCAAGATTCGCAAGGCTGTAACGATCGGATTCAAGCTCTGGTAGGCCTGTCTACAGGCCTGGGCGAAGCCTGCGGTTGAGCAGGTTGTGCCATGGCATTAGAATGCAGCATGATTTTGACCGCTTATGGATGTGCCGATCTCCCTGCGTCCGCGTTTGGAGCTCCGCAGGTGCTTCCTCAGCCTGTGGAAGCGCAGTCTCAGCCTTCTCCACAGTTGGAGCCCCGGTATCACGTCATTCTTCATGACGATGACAAACATAGCTATACCTATGTGGTTGAAATGCTGGCTGAAATCTTCGGGTATGACAGGAAGGCGGCTTTCAAGCTGGCTTGTGAGGTCAATGACGCCGGTCGGGCGATTGTGGCCACCTGCCATAAGGAACTCGCGGAGTTACGTGTGGACCAGATTGAGCATTTCGAGCATGATCCGCGCCTGCTGGGAGAGGGGCCGGAAACCATGAGGGCTTCGATGGAGCCTGCGGAATAGTTACAACTTTTTTGAAATTAGGCGCATCCAGATCCACGTGCATGCGTAGCTTAACCCCGATGCCTGCCTCCGCAGACGACCCACATCTGACAACTGGAAATCTAACTTCTGCCTCCGCTCACGATGCGGAGACCCTTTCTTTTTTAGCTCAGACGGTGAACCTAAGGCTGGATTCAGCCCAGGTGAGGCATGCGGCGGATCGGGCCCGCCAGCAGAATGCAGAGCCTCTGGAGGCCATGATTCAAGCTGGCCAAATTGTCGGGCTTCGACTTCAGCCCTTCCGCATGAGTCTGGCAGATGCCATCTGGATGGCCCGGGAGGAACAGCCCATCCTTGTTTGGCAAGCAGATCCGGGTCGATGGGTCGTGCTCCGGCAACACAGTTTTTTTCATGTGCGAATCTCGAATCCAGAGGCGCCTTCGGAATCGGAGTCCATTTCAAGGCAGGCTTTGGCCAGACGTCTTGGCTTGCGCAAAGTATCTGAAATCATCGATCTGGCCGTAGTCACACCGGAAAGGCCTGCTGAAGGCCTCAGGGGACATGAACGAGAGCAATCAGCATCTCTGCTGCCTGCCTATCACGTGCAGGCGGAACTGCACAGCCGCCTCCATCACGAGCACATATCACCGATCCGGCGTTTCATCGGGTTGATGCGCCCTGAGATGAAGGACATCGGGACCATTGTGGTCTTCAGTGTCATTACTGGATTGCTTTATCTGGCTTTACCCCTGGCGGTGAATTCACTGGTTTCGAACCTCGCCTTCGGAACTCAAAGCGGCCCCTTCCAGCAGGCACTGCTGGTCATTGCCATCGCACTTTTTGCCTTTCTCCTGCTGTCCTCGATCATGCGTGGGCTGCAATACTATCTCGCCGAGGTGATCCAGCGCCGCATCTTCGTGCGTGTGACTGCGGACATGGCTTACCGGCTGCCCCGGGTGAAGGCGGATTCTCTGGATGGCATTCATGCTCCTGAGATGGTGAATCGCTTTCTGGATGTGGTGACCGTCCAAAAAAGCACGGCGCTGCTGCTGCTGGATGGCATCAACCTTGTCCTCGGTGGCATGATTGGATTGGTGGTGCTCGGGTTCTACCATCCCTTTCTGCTGGCGTTCTCCCTCCTTCTGCTCCTGCTGATCGCCTTCATCGTCTTTGGGCTGGGCAGGGGAGCGATTCGGAGCAGTATTCAAGAGAGCATCTGCAAATACGACGTGGTCAACTGGCTTGAGGAACTGGCTCGCTACCCGCGATTGTTCAAAGGCCCTGGCGGCTACTCCCTGGCTTCGGAGCGCGCAGACCAGCTTGCCCGGTCCTTCCTGGATGCCCGTGCTTCACACTTCCGCGTTCTGCTGCGTCAGATTTGTGGCCTTTTGTTTCTGGAAGTTCTGGCCAGTTCATCCTTGCTGGTCGTTGGCGGCTGGCTGGTCTTGAACATGCAGCTTACCCTGGGGCAGTTGGTGGCAGCTGAGCTCATTGTCAGCGCGATCGTGGCTTCACTATCGAAACTCGCGAAAAAGTTTGAAGCTTGGTATGACGCCCTGGCTGCCGTGGATAAGCTGGGACATCTCATCGACTTGGAGATTGAACACGAAGATGGGGACCTGCCGCGCATCGTTGGCGAAGGCGCCGCTGTCAGCGTTAAGGAGGCTGCTTTTGCTTATCCGGATGGCCGGGAAGTGTTTTCCAAGGTGAATTTTGAAATTCCTGCGGGAGGTCGAGCTGCGCTGACGGGATCCCAGGGCAGTGGATGTTCAACCATGCTCGACTTGTTGCTTGGGCTCCGATATCCAACTCAGGGCTTCATCAGCATTGCAGGTGTCGATTTGAGGTCCTGGTATCTGGAGGAGCTGCGGAGCAGCGTGATGTTGATTCGTTCACAGGACATCGTGAACGGCACCATCGCGGAGAACATCCGTCTTGGCCGCCCGGGCATTGGTTTGGATGATGTTCAGCAGGCTTTGAACAAGGTTCAGCTCCTGGATGACGTGATGTCACTGCCACTTGGCATGCATACACCTCTGGTCACAGGGGGGCTGCCGCTGTCATCAAGGCAGAGAACTCGGCTCTTGCTGGCTCGAGCGCTTGTTTTGAAGCCTCGTCTGCTGCTCCTGGATGATATTTTTGATGGCATGGACAAGGTCAGCATGGATGAGCTGACTTCGGTGATGCTGTCGCCGGAGCATCCGTGGACCGTGATCATTGCCACCCGCGATCCGCTCGTGGCGGAGAAGTGTTCTCAGAAAATCGACCTTGATGACCCCGCCTGTCATTCCTCTGGATCATGAGCCATTCGACTACCAGCTTTGATCTTGTCGGCCACCTGCCAGCGATCACGCGTGCAGGCTCCTCACGCTGGCCTCGTTTGCTGGCACGCGCCCTGGCCATCATTTTCATCCTTTTCGTAGGGGCGATCTGGTTTCTGCCATGGCAGCAGTTCGTCAGTGGAACGGGTAAAGTGATTGCCTTCGATCCCCTGGAGCGCCGCATCAACGTGGAGGCACCTGTTTCAGGCAACGTGCGCAAGCTGCATGTGGTGGAAGGCCAGCGGGTGAAGAAGGGGGATGTGATCGTGGAAATCCAGGACAACGATCCCAACCTGCTCGCCAACCTGCGCAGCCAGCACGATGCCCTGATCGTCCGTCGAGCTGCAGCAGCTCAGCGTGTGGATGATCTCGAGTTGCAGATCCGCCAGCAGGATCAGGCCAAAGGGCAGGCTTTGGATGCAGCCCAGCAACGAGTCGCGGCTGAGAAGATTACAGCGGAGACGGCCCTCCTGAACTTCAATCGTGTCAGCGAACTCAGGAAGTCAGGGCTTGTTTCCGAGAGAGATTTTGAAGTCGCCAAACAGCTGAATGAAAGCTCGGAAGCCAACTTCAGGGCTGCGGAAGCCAACTTGAAGCGGACCGAGAACGACTTCAGTGCAACGATTCTGGGCATCCGGGCTCAGAAGGGCACGGCACAGGCGGAGGTTGCAACTGCTGATCGCGACATCAAGACGCTGGAGATTCAGATCAGCCAGAATCAGCGCCAAGTGGTCGAATCACCTCGTGATGGCATCGTTCTCAGCGTGCAGGCGACCGATGGAACCTTCCTGCGTCCAGGTTCACCCATCTGCGTGATCATTCCTGAAACCGAGAGCCGCTTT
>CALDGV010000012.1 GCA_937941745.1 uncultured Prosthecobacter sp.
TCTCCAAGAGAGGAAATGGAATTCGCCCGCATTGGGCTTCAGGTTCAAGACCGGGATGCGATACCCGCGGAAGGTCACGATCATGTCATGCGGGGACAAAAATGGACAGCTTTTCAGCATCGACATTCCTTGGGTGGTCATATGAAATCCATCCACATCATGACCCAGCCGCAGCGCGAAGCCCTTTTCGACCTTCTTTCCCTCTCCATCTATGCCGACGCCCACATCTCGCTGGTCGAGGAGGATCTTCTCCAGCAGGCCTTTGTGAAAAAGGGCTGGCTCTCGGACTACCCGAAAGAGATGTTCATCGAAGAATCCTTCGCCCGGGCCCGCGAGGCGGCCGACAGCGACGAATCCATGTTCGACTACCTGAGTGAACGCGCCGCTGTCTTCACCTCCAAAGCCTCTCAGAAGGAGGCTTGTGAGGTCCTCAAAAAGATCCTGGCGGCGGATGGTCAGACAGCGGAGGAAAACGAGTTCTACTCCCTCTTTATCCAGGCCTTGCCACTGCCAAGGTGAGCCTGCTGGCGGATTCGCTTCAGCTCAGGTGGCGGCCGAGCGTCATTTCCAGATTACGCTCCACCACATCTCCCATGCTGGCGCAGGAGTCGAATCGGTCGGTTTGATGGTACTCCCCAAGCTCCTGGGCCAATTGTCGCATCTTTTCCATTGGCTCCCGAGGGTTCCTCTTCATGCAGTCCAGCAGGGCGTGGATGCGCTGATGCTCGCTGATGTATCGGCGGGCGATGAGGGTTCGCTCCTCCTCCTGATACTGCTTCATGGTGGGCAGGTTCAGGCATTTGGAGCACAGCCAGACGACCGGATTGTTCTCCTTGAAAAACTGCGGCAGGTAGAGGCTCCGGCGGCCTTCGTAGCTTTGCTGGTCGAAGTCGATGGCGCGGACGCGGTACTGCACATCTTCAAAGTCGGGCGTGATGTCGATGACGTAGTTGTAGCTGCGCATGTCCCCCAGCAGGCGGATGAAACAGCGTTCGCTGAACTTCACGAACTCCTTGGCTATACGGACCTTGTTGATGTCCGGGCGCTCCAGGTAATCGCGGATGAAAACATCCCCGGGAATGCCCGCGATGTGCTCCTCCACCAACGTGCCAGAATGCGCCAGATAGTTGATCCGGTTGGGGGAAAGCAGGTGTTCCAGCTCCAGACCGTACACCCTGGAGGCATCCGCACGCTTCACATAGAGATGATCGTAGTTGTCGTTGTACTGATTCACCACGCGGACACGGAAGGGCCGGGAGTTGCCAAACTCGCAGAAGTCCACCCGCTCCACATACAGATGCGGCACAGCATGCAGGTCCCCGGTGCGCAGGAGGGAGTAAATGCTCGTGAGCCTGGGATAAAGGTCCTGCTGCACCTCGCGAGGGTAGAGCACGGTGGACCAATGGGTGGGATTGCCGTTCTTGTCGTCCAGCGGATAGCTTTCCGTGAAGCCAAGCAGGTCGCCGTAGGTCGCTGGCAGCGAATAACGGCGGCCAAACTGATCCAGGTAGGTGTCCAGGTCCTCGGTGAAGGGCAGGAACTCCTTGCGTTTGGTGATCTGGACGTCAGCAGACATGCGTGTGCGTGTGTAGCATCAAGCGCGCCCACCCAGCAAACTTCCGAGCCCCCGCTTCACGACACCAGCCAGCACATTCTGAAGCTGCTCCCCGGAGGGATTGACACCTTCCAGCGTGCCCTGAGGCGTCAGTTGGTCGATCACCTGAGGCAAAAACTGGCTGAGCAGAGGCAGGATCATGTTTCGGTCCAAGCCAAGCCGACCGGCGAGCATGGAGATGGATTCGGCCCCCAGAACCTGCTCCACCTGGGAAGGCTGCACGGGCTGGTTTTCACCCGTGGAAACCCAGGAGGCAAAGACTTCCGTCATGCCTGCCTGCTCAAAACGCTGCATGAGGCCGGACAGTCCTCCCGCTTGATTGAGCAGTGAAGAAAGAAGGTCGGCAGGCTGGCTGCCGCCTCCGAAAAAGCCGCCGAGGGCTTGTTTGGCAAGAGCATCGAAGAGACCCATAGATGACCCACGGTGCGGAGGCGTGAAAGGCAGTCAAACACCTGTCCACGAAAGTTGCCTTCTCAAAAAGCGTCCGCCCAGAGCATCAAAATTTGAATCCCGGAGCCCGCAAAGGACTCTGATAAAACATCACATCATGATTGCTCCTCAGACTCCCCTGCAGAGAAAGGAAAAAGACCTGATCACCAGCCGACTCCCCGCCCTCGACACCACGCAAGTGACGCCGGAGGAAAGGCGTGAAGACCAGCTGTTCTGCCATCAGCTTGTCGATCGCACGCTGCTGAGCGGACCCCATCGTCGCTTGAAGGAGCTGGGTCTCATCTTCAGCGTGGCCTGGGAATTCCTCAAAGGCCTGCGTGCCCTGCATTTCGTGGGGCCTTGCATCACCGTCTTTGGTTCAGCACGTTTTGACGAAAACCACCCTTACTACAAGCTGGCCCGGAAGGTGGGGGCTGAAATTGCCAAGATGGGCTTCACCGTCATGACAGGCGGCGGCCCGGGCATCATGGAGGCTGCAAACCGCGGGGCCAAGGATGTCGGCGGACGCAGTGTCGGCTGCAACATCGAGCTCCCTTTTGAGCAGAAGCACAACCCGTGGCTCGACCGCTGGGTCACCATCAAATACTTCTTCGTCCGCAAGGTGCTCCTGATGAAATACAGCTACGGCTTTGTCATCATGCCAGGGGGCTTCGGCACCTTGGACGAGATGTTTGAGGCCCTGACCCTCATTCAGACCAAGAAGGTCAAAAATTTTCCCGTCGTGGTGATGGGATCCGAGTTCTGGGGTGAGATGCGTGACCTCGTCGATCACATGCTCAAAGGGGCGACCATCAGCCCTGAGGATATCGACCTCATCTGCTGGACCGACAGTGTCGAGGAGGCCATCGCCCATCTCCATGAACGCGCCGTCAAACAGTTCGGACTTCGTCACGAGCCCATGCCTTGCAGCAGCGTGCTCCTGGGTGAGAAGAGTCTGTGAACTGAGTCGCAGAACCGGCCCTTGCACCCCCCTGTGGACATGCCATCTAGGCAGAAGTCGAACCCTGCATGTCTGACCATCTCCTCCGCCTCCAAAACGGCCTGAACCTCGGCTACGCCGAATATGGCGCGCCAGGAGGAACGGTGATGTTCTACTTCCATGGCTGGCCCAGCGCCCGCGTGCAGGGACGCCTGATGGATAATGTCGCGCGCCGCCATGGTCTGCGACTCATCGCTCCAGACCGGCCGGGCATCGGCCTGTCAGACTTCCAGCCCAACCGACGCCTGGAGGACTGGCCTGACACCTTGGGTCAGCTGGCTGAACACCTGGGGGCCGAAAAATTCCACCTCATGGGCTGGTCGGGCGGCGGCCCCTACGTGCTCGCTTCTGCCAGAGCCTTCCCTGAACGCATTCTCAGCGCCACCGTCGTCTGCGGAGCCCCGCCTCTGCTGTTTCTGGGCTTTCAGCACATGTTCTGGGTTTACCGGCTCATGATCCGCCTCCGCAAGCATCTTCCCTCCTTCCTGGGGATGCTGCTCTGGGCAGGCAAGATGATCTCAAAGGGTCATCCCGACCGGTTCCCCCTCCGTGCCCTGATGCGGATGCTGGGAACGGAGGACAGGCGAGTGCTCTCCAATCCCGAAACCTTCGCCGTGGTTCGAGAAGGCATCATGGAAGCCCTGCGCCGAGGCCCTCGCATGGTGATCGCCGATGCCGACATCTACCTCTCCGAATGGGGGTTTGAGGTCAGCTGCATCGACACCCTCGTTCACTTCTGGCATGGTAGGGATGACCGGAACATCTCCTGGAAATACAGCGAGCAGATCGCCGCACTCATGCCTCATGCCACCACGCACTGGCTGGAGAACGAGGGGCATTACTCCCTGCCCATCACCCACGCCGAAAGGATCGTGAAGCATGCCTTGAACATGCCGGCATGACATTGGGCCGAGATCAACACCTCTGCGCGACTGCAGCGCCCTGATGCATTTCATGCTTGGCCTGGCGCGCATCATGCCGCTATGACGAGGCATGGATTTTGCCAAATTCGCCTCTGAACTGTCCGGCCTTGTCTGGGGAATGCCCCTCATCGTCCTCCTTTTCGGCACCCACGTCTTCCTGACCTTCCGCACAGGCTTCATTCAGAGGCATCTGGGCAGAGCCATCAAGATCTCCCTCTCACGTGACAAGGAGGGGGCCGGCGACGTCTCCCAGTTTGGAGCCCTGATGACTGCTCTGGCCGCCACCATTGGGGCCGGAAACATCATCGGTGTCGCAGGTGCGGTCGCCACAGGCGGGCCTGGCGCTGTCTTCTGGATGTGGCTTACCGGCGTTTTCGGCATTGCCACGAAGTATTCGGAGGCCGTGCTGGCGGTGAAGTATCGCATCCAGATGCCTGATGGCTCCTACGCCGGAGGCCCCATGTATGCCCTGGAAAGGGGCCTGGGGCAAAAATGGCTGGGCGTCCTTTTCGCCATCTTCACCTGCATCGCCGCCTTTGGCATCGGCAACATGTTTCAGGCCAATGCGGTCGTCGAAACCTTGAAGGAATGGATCAAGCCTGGAGCGGAGTCCGAGGCCGTGATGCGCTGGGTGACGGGCCTGGTCATGGCAGCCATCACCGGTGCCGTCATCCTCGGGGGGGTCAAGAGCATCGCCCGTGTCTGCGAACTGCTCGTGCCCGTCATGGCCGTGGGCTACCTGATCGGCTGCGTCCTCATCCTGATCAAAAACTTCACCCTGCTGCCCCAGGCCTTCCAGGACATCTGGAGCGGTGCCTTTGCAGGTCAGGCAGCCATCGGCGGCTTCACCGGGGCCACGATCAAGCAGGCAGTGCAGGCCGGCATCGCCCGCGGCCTCTTTTCAAACGAGTCAGGGCTGGGCAGCGCGCCCATCGTGGCCGCCGCCGCGCAGACGCGCAACCCTGTCCGTCAGGCTCTGGTCTCCTCCACCGCCACCTTTTGGGACACCGTGGTCGTCTGCGCTATGACAGGTCTCGTCATCGTCAGCAGCGGTCATTGGAAAGAGGGGATGGCGAAGGGGGCACTGACCAACGCCGCATTCGAGGAACTGCACACCGTCGGCCCCATCTTCCTGCTGTTCGGGCTCCTCACCTTCGTCTTTTCGTCCATCCTGGGCTGGGGATACTACGGTGAAAAGGCTGCCGAATACCTTGTCGGCCCCAGGGCAGTGAAGCCCTACCGCATTGCCTGGGTGATCATGGTCCTTGTCGGCGCTGTGCAGCCTGCGGCGGCGGTCATGGACTTCTCCGACGCGGCAAATGGCCTCATGGCCATCCCAAACCTGATCTGCCTGCTCTGCCTCAGCGGCGTGATTGCCGCTGAAACCAGGGCGCATCAGGACGAATTCAAGGGTTCCTGACAGGCCCTGAAAATCTTTCATCCAGCCACCTGAAAAAACACCGGTTTCAGGGCAAAAAAGGCTTTGCCCGAGGGGGGACCTCGCTAGTCTGAAATCACACCCATCGAGCACGTTTCCGAAGCGGTTTCTTGGACGGACTCAGGCGATGGACTCCCCCGACAATTTTATGCCAGACGACAACACGAATTCCGTGGCGGAATTTTCCACCGCCGTAGCTGAAGGACAGGCCTACGACGCCTCCCAGATCCGCAAGCTCGAAGGGCTTCAAGCTGTGCGCGAACGGCCGGGCATGTACATCGGCTTCACCGACGAGCGCGGCCTCCACCACTGCGTGTTTGAGGTAGTGGACAACTCCATCGACGAGTTCCTCGCCGGCTTCTGCAAGAACGTCTTCATCACCATCCATGGCGACGGCTCCCTCAGCGTTGAGGACGATGGCCGCGGCATCCCGGTGGAAATCCATCCCAAGGAAGGAATCCCGACGGTTGAACTGGTGCTGACCAACCTGCATGCAGGCGGCAAGTTTGGCGACGGCGCCTATGAATTCTCCGGCGGTCTTCACGGCGTCGGTGCCAAGTGCGTCAACGCCCTTTCCGACTGGTTCCGCGCCGAAGTCTATCGCAACGGCAAAATTCACGCGATCGGCTTCGAACGCGGCAAGACCACCGAGCCCCTGCGTGTCCTCGGAGATCTGGATGATCCGAAGCGCACCGGCACGAAGATCACCTTCTTCCCGGATGCGACGATCTTCACGATCACGACCACCTTCAGCTTTGAGCTCCTGGCCAAGCGCCTGCGCGAACTGGCCTTCCTGAACCCCGGCATCCGGATCACCCTCACCGACGAGCGTGCTGAATCGGCCCGCAGCGAGGTGCTGTTTTACAAGGACGGAGTCGCTGAGTTCGTGAAGCAGCTGGGTGAAAACAAGGACGTGGTGAACGAGCGCCCCATCGCCCTCAGCGGCAAGCGCGAGTTCGAGGTGGATGAGAAGAGGAAGTTCTGTCTCGTGGACTGCGTGATGCAGTGGAACGACGGCTACACCGAACAGACGCTCTGCTTCACCAACGCCATCCCGAACCCCGATGGCGGCACGCACCTCACCGGCTTCAAGAACGCCCTCACCCGTGCCATCAACCAGTATGCCAAGGCGAACAACCTCCAGAAGGAGAAGGACCCGCCCATCAGCGGCGATGACTGCCGCGAAGGCCTGGTCTGCGTCCTGAGCGTCAAGCACCCCAAGCCGAGCTTCAACGCCCAGACGAAGGTGAAGCTTATGAACGTCGAGGTCGAGGGCATCGTGAACAGCCTCGTCTATGAGGCCCTGAATGCCTACCTGGACGAAAATCCCACGATCGCGAAGCGCATCATCGACAAAATCCTCACCGCAGCACGTGCCCGTGAGGCCGCACGCAAGGCGCGTGAAACCGTGCGCAAGTCCGCCATGACCGGCGGCGGCCTGCCCGGCAAGCTGGCTGACTGCACCGAGCGCGATCCGTCGAAGTGCGAGCTCTACATTGTCGAGGGTGACTCCGCCGGCGGTTCCGCCAAGGTGGGCCGCGACCGCCGCACGCAGGCCATCCTGCCGCTGCGAGGCAAGCTCATCAACGTGGAGAAGGCCCGCCTCGACAAGGCGCTGCAGA
>CALDGV010000013.1 GCA_937941745.1 uncultured Prosthecobacter sp.
TTGTCCGCGAAGACATAGGCCGCATTGAAACCGGCGTCCGCAAAGGTCGCGTTCGAGAGCGTTCCGGTCTTCGCATCGACATCGAGCGTGGCAAACTGCTTCGCCGAGCGCACGGAGGCATACAGATGTTTGCGATCCGGACTGAAGGAGAGGCTTCCCGGCGCACCCGGCAGCGCCAGTTCGCCTTGGCGTGTGAGTTCACCGGTCGATTCATCCAGCGACCACACTGCGATGCGTTTCTCGCCGCTTTCGGAGACATAGACGATCGTCGGACCGGCAAACGCGATGGAGACGAAGCAAATGAGCGTGAGGATGACTTTCATGGAATTGGAAATCATGGGTTGAGATCGTTCGTCCGCACTGCCGCGAGTTTGGCGGCGAGTTTAGTTTTCCATTCTTCGACAAGCGAGACGTGGTCGAGGGACTTGGCGAGGTTGGTGAGTTGGCGGGGGTCGTTCTGCATGTCGTAGAGTTCGAAGCCACCTTTCGCATCCTCTCCGTATTGGATGAAGACCCAGCGGTCGTCGCGGAGCATGAGGCCTTTGCTGGATCCGGCGACGCTGAAGACGGTGTCGTGAACCTTCGCGTGTGGATCGTCGAGGATAAGGCTGATGTCGCGGCCTTGCAGGCGGGCTGGGACTTCGAGGCCGCAGAGCTTCGCGGTGGTGGGATAAAGATCGAGCAGTTCGACGAGCGAATCGCTCACGCCGGACTTTTTGCCGGGCACGCTGATGATGAGCGGCACGCGGGCAGATTCGTCGTGCAGGCTGACTTTGGCCCAGAAATCGTGTTCACCGAGGTGGTAGCCATGGTCGCTGGTAAAGATGACGATGGTGTTGTCCGCCTGCCCGGACTTTTCGAGCGCGTCCAGCACCTTGCCGACCTGCGCGTCCATGAAGCTCACGGCGGCATAGTAGCCGGAAACAGCCTTCTTTTGCCGCGTGAGGTCCATCTGCATGTTCACGCTGGTCTTGTAGTTGATGCCGTTTTTAGGGATGTCATCCCAATCGCCAGCCACCTTCTCCGGCAGCGTCATCTGCTCCCAGGGATAGAGGTCGAAATACTTCTTCGGCGCAACGAAGGGCACATGCGGCCGCACAAAGCCCACGGCGAGGAAAAACGGCTCCTGTGCATGCTTCTCGATGAGCTCGCAGGCCTTCACGGCCGTTTTGCCATCGGAGTGCACCATGTCATCGCCATCTGCGGCGACGATGACGAAGGTGTTGCCACCCATGACGGGCTTTTTGCCCTCCGGGTTCTTTTCCAAGGTCTCGCCGATGCCGGGTGCCTGCCACTCGGGGCCCTGGCTGTTGAAGCGCTCGGTCCACGACGCAGGGTCGTCCGCCTCGTCACCGCCTTTCTCGATGCCACCGGGCACACCCATGTGGAAGATCTTACTGACACGGGCGGAGTAGTAGCCCGCATTCTTGAAATGCTGCGCCCACGTCGCACGGTCGCCGATGGCTACTCGCGGGCTGATGTAGCCCTGCACGCCGGTCGCATGCGGATAGTAACCGGACATGAACGAGGCCCGCGAAGGCCCGCAGTAGCTGCCCTGGCAATGCGCACGCGTGAAGCGCATCCCACGAGCTGCGAGGCGGTCGATGTTCGGCGTCTGGCAGACCTTGTTGCCATAGCAGCCGAGGGCGGTGGACGTCAGGTCATCCGCAATGATGAAGAGGACGTTTGGCTGCGCTGAGAGAAGCGTGGTTCCACAGGCAAGGGCCAGAAGCGCGAAACGGAAGATCATTGCTCATGAACGAACCATAGCCGCAGCTCTGTCATCCAGGGTCAGAAGGACCAAGCGACCACTTACTCAGGAATTGGATCACTGCGCTTCACCGTCTTGCCTTCCCACACTGCTTCATCGGTCTTTTTGTCGTAGGTGAGCACTCGGCTGGCGCTGTTCGGAGCAGGCGGCACATCAATCTTCGGCAGCCATTTGCGATGCTCGGCAATGATGGCCGCGTTTTCGGACTTGGCAGAGATATTGGTCCACTCGTTCGGATCGTTGACCATGTCGTAGAGCTCCTCGCTTCCATCGGCGTAGGTGATGTAGCGCCATTTTTCACTGCGCACGGCATGGTTGCCTTGGTTGTGGCTGGTCACGGCGGGACGTTCGCGTTGGGTCGCGGCATCCTTGAGCTGCGGGGTGAGACTGAGGCCTTCCAAATCATCGCGCTTCGTCAATCCGGCGAGCTCGATGAGCGTGGGATAGATGTCGAGCAACTCGGCAGGCTGGTTGCAACGCTGGCCGGAGGTGATGCCGGGACCTGCAAAGATGAGCGGCACCTTCGTCCCGCGATCCCAGAGCGTGTTTTTGCCGGTGATGGACTTTTCCCCAAGGTGCCAGCCGTGATCGCCCCAGAGGACAATGATGGTGTTGTCAGCCTGCCCCGCCTCCTCCAAGGCTGACATCAGTCGTCCGATCTGCGCATCCACGAAACTGGTGCAGGCCAGATAGCTGCGCACCAAGTTGCGCCATTGGTTGTTCTCCTTCAGCCACTTCAGACGTGGCTCAGGAAGCTCCCAATGAAGATACCAGGAGAAGCGAGGCGTGTCCTCACGGTCATTCTCCAGGATCTTGGGCAGCACGCTGTCATCATCGGGATAGAGATCGAACCACTTCTGGGTGGCATAGCAGGGCACGTGGGGCAGGAAGAATCCGGCGGCGATGAAGAATGGCTGATCCTTTGGCACTTTCTTGATCTGTTCGGCAGTCCATGAGGCCACCTGATAGTCACCTTTGCCAGTGTCGTCGTTGTCCAAAGGCCAAACCCCCCAGTCCATGGCTGGATGATTGCCCATCGGCGCAGGGGGCGTTAGCTTCTGAGGCGGCTTGGAGCCAACGCCACCATAGGGTGCGGTCACCTGAAACTCGGGCTTGGCAGCTGAAAGCTTGCCTCCGCCAGCCTTGTTCTTCGCCTTGCCCTTGCCAGGCCCACCAGCACCGCCACCTGTTCCGCCATGGTAGATCTTGCCGGTGGCATAAGTGCGGTAGCCATGGTTCTCAAAGTGCTGAGGCAGCGTCACGCGGTCCTTCCATTGCGGCAGCGTGCGGAACCAAGGTGAAAGGCCGTAGATGCCCGTGGTGGTGGGGCGCAGGCCAAGCAGCAAACTGGTGCGCGAGGGATTGCACAACGGCATGTTGCAGTGCGCGTTCGTGAAGGTCGTGCCGCGGGCGGCAAGCTTGTCGAGGTTCGGTGTCTTCGCCATTGGATGGCCGCCGAGATGACCGATCCAGTCGTTCTGGTCATCAATGGCGATGAAGAGGACGTTGGGTTTGGCCGCGAAGAGCGCAGGGCAGAGGGCGAGGAGATAAAATAGAGCAGCGAGGCGCATCATGGTGGGCAGGTTTAACGATGGACGGGCTTACGATGCTTCAAGTCAATGCGAGGGCATCACTCTTTGGCGGCTTTAGCCTGGTTGTTTTTGAAGACGATGATCTCCGCGTCGTTCGCCTGTTTCTCGCCGGGCGTGCTGCGGCCTTCGTCGATGATCGTTTGGAGTTGCTGGGTGAGCTTGGCGACGACTTCGGGATGCTGGCCGCTGAGGTTCTTGGTCTCCGCGCTGTCCGTGCTGAGGTCATAGAGCTGGGTTTGGGGCAGACCGGCTTTGGCGGCCTCGGCATCGCCGGGTTTGCCCCAGCCACCGGATCCTGGGCAAAGACAGAGCTTCCAACGGCCTTCCCGGACGGCAAAGCGGCCGTTGATGCTGTGATGCACGATGACACGCGTGGTTTCCGCAGCGCCGCTGAGCGCGGGAAGGAGGCTCACACTGTCCTCACCGGCACTCGCGGGCAGTTTCACGCCGAGCAGTTCGGCGCAGGTGGCCATCAGATCGACGTGGCAGACAGGCTGCGTGCTTTGGGAACCTGCTTTGACCTTCCCCGGCCAGCGGACGAAAAACGGCACACGGTGGCCGCCGTCCCAGATGTCAGCCTTGTAGCCTCGATGCGGCCCGCTGGCATAGTGGCCCTGCTTTTCGAGCTTCGGCGTGCCAGCGGCAGGCGAGCAGCCGTTGTCACTGGTGAAGATGACGAGCGTTTTTTCCGCGATGCCCGCCGCATCAAGTGCCGCAAGCACCTCGCCGACGGCCCAGTCGGTCTCCATGACGAAGTCAGCGTAGTCGCCGAGACCGCTTTTACCCTGCCAGGCCTTCGATGGCACGATGGGCGTGTGCGGCGAGTTCAGCGGCAGGTAGAGAAAAAAGGGCTGCCCGGTCTTGGCGCGCTCACGGATGTATTCCGCGCTTTTGGCTGCGAGCAGCGGCAGCATGTCCACCGGCTCGATCATCTGCGTGACGCGATCGCCTTCAAACACCGACTTCATCATCCGCGCGTGATGAAAGCCGAAAAAATGGTCAAAGCCGCGTGTCACCGGCCCGTCGTGAGTCACCGCGCCGAGCGGTGCCCCCTCTCCCACACCTTTTTTCTTCTTTGCGGCCCTTTCACCACCCTCGACCGTGTAGCCGAGGTGCCATTTGCCAATGCAGGCCGTGTGATAGCCGTGCTGCTTCAAGAATGCAGGCACTGTGAGCCGGTCCGCAGCGATCAGCGGCTCCGCATAATCACTCAGCACACTGCTTTGCAGGCGCGTGCGCCAGGCGTAGCGCCCTGTGAGCAACCCATAACGCGTCGGCGTGCACACCGAGGAACCGCTGTGCGCGTCCGTGAAGGTCATGCCCTGACTAGCAAGCCGGTCGAGCTGGGGCGTGGCGATTTTTCCGCGCTTAGGATTCAAGACCTGCACATCGCCATAACCCAGATCATCCGCGAGGATGTAAACGATGTTCGGCGGCGCGGCGTAGAGTGCGGACACCAGCCCTAGGATGGCGAACAGTGCGACCTTTATGAAATCATGCGTCATGGGTTGTTCTTTTTCCCCTTCTTCTTTTTACCAGCACCAGATTGCTCAAACTGACGGTCAAGCGCGACGGGGCGGGCGTCCTTGTATTGATCGAGCACGGCCTGGAGCTTCGCGCGGGCGGGATGATCGCCGGTGAGCGGAGTCTTCTCCTGCGCATCGGCCCGAAGATCGTAGAGTTCGCCAGTGCGGTAGAGCTTGTGCTCATGGTCGAAGGCCAGCTCCTTCACGGTGAGATCCTTCGACTGGCGCGGTGAATACCACATGTAGATGGCTTCGCGAGGCGTGCCGGGCTCGCCCTTGAGCTGCGGGAGGAAGCTGATGCCATCGAGCCCTGCGGGCACGGGCACACCTGCGGCGGCGCAGAGGGTGGGGAGGAAGTCAGCGCAGCTGATGAGATCGCGGTTCACGCGGCCCTGCTTCATCACGGCAGGCCAACTTGCAATGAAGGGCACATGATGGCCGCCGTGCGTCGTGCTGCCTTTGCCACCGGGGAAGTCCGCGCCTTTGAAGCGGCTCGTCGCGCCTCTGCCGGTGCCGTTGTCGCCAATGAACATGAGCAGCGTGTTGTCGCGGATGCCGAGTTCGCCCAGCTTCGTATCCAGGCGGCCGATCATCTTGTCCATGTAGGCGACCATTTCGGCGAAGTGCTTCACATCGCGTTGTTTCGCCTCGCTGCTGATCCTGGTGTCCCAGTCCGGGCTGTCGGGCGTTGGCTGGTAGGGATCGTGCGTGAGGATCATCGGGTAATAGAGGAAGAAGGGCTTCTCCTTGTGCCGCGTGACGAAATCGAGCGCGAAGTCGTTGATGAGCGTGGGGCCGTAGCTGCCCTTCGGGTATTCTCTTTCCTCGCCGTTGAGTTCGAGGCCGGGATTCGCATAGCGCGGCGGGCGGCGTGTCTGCTGCCAGAGAAGCGATTCATCAAAGCCGAAGTGCTGGGGCGAGTCCTTCTCGTGCCCGAGCTGCCATTTGCCGCAGATGCCGGTGGCATAGCCAGCCTGCTTCAGCAGATGCGCGAACGTGGTCTCGGTGCGCACGAGCGTGCCGAAGTTCAGGTAATTGCGCACATTGTACTTCCCCGTCATGAGCTGCACGCGCGTGGGCGTGCAGAGCGGCTGCGAGTGGCAGCGCTCGAAGCGCATGCCGTTCGCCGCAAGGCGGTCGAGGTTCGGCGTCTGATACGACTCGCCACCATTTGCGGTGACACACTCGTAGCCGAAGTCATCGGCCATGATCAGAATCACGTTGGGCTGCGCCGCGAAGAGCGACGGGCACAAGGCGAGAAGGAGCAGGAATCGTTTCATGGCAGCAAGGTGAGGGTGACGCGGCGCACATCCATGACCGAAGCGCCGGGGACGTCGGTGGCGCGGAGAGTGAGCGGGCCTTGGCCGGCGGGCAGGGTCACTTCACCGAGCCTCAGCGTGCGAAATTCCTTCATCTGGCTCTCTCCATGCGGGCGCGGCAGCGTGTCCTGGTTGGTGTAGAGCGGCGGGTCCCAGCCGGGGGCGACCTTGCCGCTGAGTTTCGAGTTTTGGAAGCTCAACTCGATGGTGGAGCCGGCGTCGGGCACTTTGCAGGTGTAGTCGATGGTGACTTCATACTTTCCAGCGATGTGAACATCGAGCAGCCAGACCATGCTGTCGTCTTTGGCCGTCCAGTTCACGAAATACGAGCAGTTCGGCGCGCTGCTGCTGCGCTGCACGCCGCCGCGTGGCTCGCCATCACGCGCAGGCAGCATGGTGATGGGAAACTCACGATAACCGACCGGGATCGGACGCGGATCGACAGCATTGCCGCCTTTCTTCTTGTCGCCCTTCGCCTTGGGCAAGGCCGCCGAAGCGCCGAACACCTCCTGACGCCATGCTTTGACCGCATCCGTCAGTTTCGCGGCCAATGCGGGCTCCTTGTCGTTGATCGGCGTGGTCTGGCCAGGATCGGCGATCATGTCGTAAAGCTGGCCTGCGTTGTCGAGGCGATGCGTCTGCGTGCGCACGCTGGCGTTCATGGCCCAGGTGGAGAAAATCATGCGCTCAGGCCATTCGACGGCCTGCTTCATGAGCAGCGGCGTGAGATCGCGACCATCCAGCGGCTTGTCGCCGACACGTTTCACACCGGCCAGCGCGGTGAGCGTGGGCATGAGATCAATCGCGCCACTGATCTGCGTGACGGTGTGCCCGGCGGGCAGTTTCGCCGGCCAGCGGATGTAGCAGACGGAGCGCACGCCCCCTTCGTCGGTGGTGCCTTTCTTGCCCTTCATGCCGCCGGTCCAGCGGTTGCTGTTCGGGCCGTTGTCGGAGAAATAAACGACGATGGTGTTCTCATCGACGCCATGCTGTTTCAGCCGCGAAAGCACACGCCCCACGTTCATGTCCTGGTTCTCGATCATCGCCAAAGCGCAGCGCGTTTCATCGGCGACTTCCTTGGCCGCATCCGTGGCGGTTTGGGTGATGGGCTTGTCTTTGAAGCGTTTCCAGTCCGCCTCAGGTGCGGCCCAGGGCGAGTGCGGCGTGGTGAAGGGGACATAACAGACGAAGGGCTTGTCTTTGTTTTTGTCGATGAAGCCGAGGGCGCGGTCCGTGCAGACATCGACGATGTAGCCCTGCGT
>CALDGV010000014.1 GCA_937941745.1 uncultured Prosthecobacter sp.
ACGGGCCATCGCTTCCGTGTGGGTTACTCCACCAAGGGTGATTCCTGGCCAGGCAGATGTGGGTTAATCCTCGGCTTCAAAAACGGCTGACACCATTCCGGCGCAATCTTCGCCAATCGGCTCCCATCTCCGTCAGCTTTCTACCCGTAATGTCTTTTCTATGCTCGAATTCTTTTCCGCCAGCACTCGGATGGTCAATTCACGACACGCCATCCAGGAGTGTCTGGATTCGGCGCTGGGGACGGATCGGCGGTGCGACCTTGTGATGCTGGCCGCCTCCATTGGGCACGACTATCGCGTTCTGGCGGACGAAATCCGGCAGCAGATTCCTGGCGTCCGGGTCGTCGGGGCCTCCTGCTGCGGCATTGTGGGCACCGAGGGAGTCAGCGAGTCCTTGAAGGATGTGGCGCTCATGGCCGTGCGCGGCCCGGAGCTTGCCGTGGCGCATGTGGACGGAATTTACGGCCACAACGCCTATGAGAAGGCAGTGGAACTGGCCCAGAAGCTCAAGGAGCAGCAGCCGGGCATCAACATGGTGCACTTCCTGGCTTCGGGAATCGACATCGCCAACGACCGTTGCATCGCCGGCCTCGAATCCGTGCTGGGAGCGGAGGTGACCCTCTTTGGGGCCACTTCGTCGGACAACATGCGAGGTGTCGTCAGTTATCAGCTCGTGGACGACCAGGTCTTCGAGCATGCAGCCTGGGCGGTGGGCTTTGCCGACCCCACCCTGGAAGTGGACACGCAGGCAACCCATGGCTTCATGGCCGTGGGCGAGCCCATGGTCGTCACCAAGGCGGATGGTTCTCGACTCATGGAGCTGGATGGCAGGCCTGCTTGGGAGGAGTACACCAGCCGCCTGGGCCTCAGCCCGGAATCGGCCACCTGCGGGGATTCGATCCCGGTCGGTGCCCTGGCAGAAAAGCTGCCCGAAGCTCTGGCGGAGGAGTACGGGAACCCGCACATCCTGCGCGTGGTGACCAAGCATGACCCCGATGGCACGATGCACTATGCCACCACCATCCGCGAAGGTACGGAACTCTGGCTGACCGTCCGGGACGAGGAAAGGATCTTTGCGGACATGGACCGGATGATGCGGCAGATGACCGGGCGTTTTCCAGGGCGCAGGCCGGTCGCCGTCTTTCATGCAGACTGCCTGGCCAGAGGCCGCTATCTGCTCAACCGCGTGATGAAGGAGGAGCTGGTCGGCAGGATGCAGTTCCCCCTGAGTTCCGACGGCGTCGTGCCCCCCTGGCTGGGCATGTATGGATTTGGCGAGTTTGCCCGGCTCGGTGGCGCCAACACCTACCACAATTACACCACGGCCATTTATGCGCTTTACCGGCGCTCCTGATCCAGCATCAACGATGCCGCTGTCCAAAGAGCCACAAAACTGGGAGACCATGATGCAGCGCTACGAAGAGCTGCAGCGACGTGTCACGCGCTTTTCCGTCGTCGAACAGGAGCTCATCGACACGCGGAACCGGCTGGATGCGGAGCTGGCGCGCTTTGGCCGCATCAACGCCTTCAGCACCCGCGCCATCCGCGCCACCTCCAACGAGGCCTTTGCCAGCATGGTGGCCGAAGCCCTGCTGGATGTGTTTGAGCAGGAGATCGGGCTTTTCTGGGAAATGGACGCTGACGGACGCCTCAAGCCAGAGCCCTCAGCACTGTCAGGCCATCCGTCCGGCGAACTGCCCGCACAAGCATTCGCCTGCTGGCTGGAACCTCTGATCGCCGGACTGGGCGACAAGGAGTGCGAGCTTTCAGAAGCCATGCTCGAGTCTCAGCCGGCAGGCCTGGACTTCACCTACCTGCTGATCGGCTGCTGCCGGGACCACGAGGGCAGCCCCAAGGCGCTGCTGATGACCGGCATCACGAGCCGCGGAGCGGACTTCCACGAACGGCTCGCCGCAGGCCATGCCCATTCATTTCACGTCTTCACCACACAGGTGGCGGCCCTGTATGCCAACCGGGCGAACGCCGCGATCATCCAGCGCCAGATGAAGGCCCTGCATGACTCCGAGGAGCGCCTGGCCCTGGCCTTCAAAGGCAGTGAGATCGGCTTCTGGGACTGGAATGTGGACAGCAACGAAACCATCCTTTCCAGGGAGTGGAAGGCCATGCTGGGCTATGCCGAGCATGAGATCCGCAACCACCATGAGGAATGGCACTCGCGCGTTCATCCCGATGACCTCGCCAGGAGCGATCAGATGCTTGCAGATCACATTGCCGGCAAAACGGAGCTCTACGAAAACATCCACCGCCTGCGCCACAAGGATGGCCACTACCTCTGGATCATGTCACGCGGCTGCGCCGTGAGGGATGAGACAGGACGATGCAGACGTTTTGTGGGAACGCACACGGACCTGTCGAAGCAGAAGGCGCTGGAAGGCCGCCTGCGCGAGGCACGCGAGCAGGCGGAATCCGCCAGCCGGGCCAAGAGCATCTTTGTCGCCAGCATGAGTCATGAAATCCGCACGCCCATGAACGGCGTGCTCGGCATGCTGCAACTGCTTCGTGACTCCGCCCTCACCCCCGAGCAGGCCACACTGGTGCGCACTGCGGAGCACTCCGCCAACGCCCTGCTCGACATCATCGGCGACATCCTGGACCTCTCCAAGGTCGAGGCCGGGAAGGTGGAGCTGAAGCATGCGCCCTTCGATGTCATCAGCCTCATCGAAAACATCCTGGGCATGATGCGCGTCCGCGCCGAAGCCAAGGACATCCTGCTGCAACTGCAGACGAAAGGAGCCTCGCCGCCGCATGTGATCGGAGATCAGGGCCGGCTGCGGCAGGTGCTCATCAACCTCATCGGCAACGCCATCAAGTTCACCCACCGCGGAGGGGTGAAGCTGCAGGTCGAAACCGCCCTCATTGAGGCTCCCGCACCCCTGGCGCGCATCACCTTCCGCGTCAGCGACACCGGCATCGGCATCTCTCCCAAGGCCGTTGCAGACCTCTTCGAACCCTTCAATCAGGGTGAATCAGACCAGATCGGGCTCGCGCATGCCGGCACCGGGCTGGGACTTGCGATTTCACGTTCCCTGGTGCGCCTCATGGGAGGTGAAATCGAGGTGGAAAGCCGCAAAGGAGCCGGGTCCGAGTTCCGCTTCACTCTGTGCCTGCCAGTGACGTCGGCTGAAACGCTGCCGCCCACCTCCTCCACCCTGCCAGGCATGGTGCCCGATGTGATCTCCGCGCGGGTGCTCGTGGTCGATGACAGCGCCACGAGCTCCATGGTGGCCAAGCTCATGCTGGAATCGCGCGGTGTGCAGGTGGAAGTCGCCAGCCATGGAGCCGAGGCCGTTCAAAAGGCCGCGGAAGCCAGCTACGATGTGATCTTCATGGACTGCCAGATGCCCGGCATGGATGGCTACGAGGCGACCCGGCGGATCAGGCAGATGCCCGGCAGCCGCAGGCACGTGCCGGTGATCGCCCTGACCGCCAATGCGGAGTCAGGACACATCCACGAATGCATCAATTCAGGCATGTCTGACTTCCTGCCCAAACCCGTGCAGAAGGAGCAGCTGATCGAAAAGCTTGTTCAGCACCTCGAAACCATCAGCCTGCAATGACCGCCGCACGGGCGTTCTCTTCAGCACCGGTCTTCTCCAGGTAGTAGTCATAGCCGCCGCTGTAAGGCGTGACGACCCCGGCGTTGATGTGAAGCACCTTGGTGGCGAGGCTGCGGATGAAGTGCACATCGTGGGAGATGAAGACGAGCGTGCCTTCGAACTTCTGGAGCGCCAGGATCAGGCCTTCGATGGCCCAGATGTCCAGGTGCGTCGTCGGCTCGTCCATCAGCAGGAGGTTTGGCGGATCGACGAGGAACTTCACAAGGTTGAGGCGGCTTTTTTCACCTCCGGAGAGCACCTTGCACTTCTTGTAAACATCCTCGCGCTTGAACAGGAAGCTGCCCAGGATGCTGCGGGCGTCATCTTCACGCAGCTCAGGGGCGCAGCGCTTGATCTCCTCCAGCACGCTGCACTCAGGGTCGAGGGTGTCAGCCCGGTGCTGGCTGAAGTAGCCCATCTTCACGTTCGTGCCGAACTTGCGCTCGCCCTTCTGGAAGGGGACCACGCCGGCCATGATCTTGATGAGGGTGGATTTACCGGCGCCGTTCGGCCCGACGAGCACCGTGCGTTCGCCCTTCTCGATTTCGAGATCCAGGCCCTGGTAGATCTTCTTCTCGCCGTAGGCCTGATGGATGTCGAGGAGCTGGATGACGCGCTGGCCGCTGCGCTGGGGCTGCGGGAAGTTGAACCGGAACGCCTTCTTGAGCGGCCTGGGCCGGTCCAGCTTCTCCATCTTTTCCAGCTGGCGCTCGCGGCTCTGGGCCTGGGCCGCCTTGGAGGCCACGGAGCGGAAGCGGTCGATGAACTCCTGCATCTCCTCGATCTCCTTCTGCTGGTTCTTCCAGGCTTGGTAGGACCTCTCCCAGGCTTCTTCCTTCTGCTTCAGGAACTCAGAGTAGTTGCCTGTGTAAGCCACCAGCTTGCTCTCATCGATGTCATAGACGGTCTCGATCAGCTCATCCATGAAGTCGCGGTCGTGGGAGATCAGCAGGATGGCGCCGGGATAGTTCTTCAGGTAGTTGCGGAACCACATGAGCGACAGGAGGTCGAGGTGGTTCGTCGGCTCGTCGAGCAGGAGCAGGTCGGGCTCGATGACGAGCAGGCGGGCCAGGTGGGCACGCATGACCCAGCCGCCGGAGTACTCGCGGGCGGGGCGGTTGAAGTCCTCCTCCTTGAAGCCGAAGCCCTTGAGGATCTTTTTGCACTTCGCCTCGGCCTGAGGGTCGTTGAGGGCCTCGTGCTGGGAGTGGGCCTGGTTGTATTCCGGTGCCGCCACGTCGCCCCTGGCCTCATAATCCTTGAGGATGTTCTCCAGGCGCTGCATCTCGCCGGCACGGCCGGTGGCGATGTCGAGCACGGTCTCCTCGCCCACGGGCTCGCTCTCCTGCGGCAGGAAGCCGAGGGTCGTCCATTCATCCCGGATGATCTCACCACTATCTGGCGTGTCCTGGCCGAGGATGAGGGAGAACAGCGTGGACTTGCCCGCGCCGTTCGGCCCCACGAGGGCCACGCGCTCGGAATAGTTCACGGTCATCTTGGCACCGGTGAAGAGCGGGCGGGCGTTGAAGGACTTGGAGACGTCGCGGAGGGTGAGCATGGGGGCGCTGCGTGTAGCAGAAAACGGGCGGAATGCAGGCAGTTTCTTTGAGGGAGGAAAAGGCGTTGCCCTGGCAGGCGGGCTCCGCTTTGAATGCGGCTCCTGTTTGAAACCCGCCATGAAACGCCTCCTGTTCGCCTCACTCCTCCTCGTTCAGTCCGCCACCGCCGCCGAGCCCAACTATGCCATCCAGCCCGTGCCGCGGGATGAGGGCTGGCTGAAGCGCCATCAGAGCTTCAATGAGATTTCCCAGAAGGGGGAGGCCCCGCTGGTGTTTCTGGGAGACTCCATCACCCAGGGCTGGAGCGGCAAGGGCAAGGCCACCTGGGAAAAGTACTATGCCCCCCGCAAGGCGGCCAACTTCGGCATCGGTGGCGACCGCACGGAACACGTGCTCTGGCGGCTGCAGAACGGCAATTTCGACGGTCTTTCCCCCAAGCTGATCGTGCTCATGATCGGCACCAACAACACCGGTCATGTGGGCCGCGAGCAGAAGGAACTGCAGGGTGCCAAATACCAGTGCAGCGCCGGACAGACCGCCGAAGGCGTGAAGCTGATCCTCGAAGCCCTGAAAAAGAAGTGCCCGAAATCCAAGATCCTGCTCCTGGGCATCTTCCCCCGCGGTGAGAAGCCCGCCGATGCCATGCGCCAGCAGAACGAGGCCACGAACGCCCTGATCGCCAAGTTTGCCGACGGCCAGACCGTGCAGTTTTTGGACATCGGCCAGACCTTCCTCCAGCCGGACGGCACGCTGAC
This sequence comes from uncultured Prosthecobacter sp., assembly GCA_937941745.1. Lineage (GTDB taxonomy): Bacteria > Verrucomicrobiota > Verrucomicrobiia > Verrucomicrobiales > Verrucomicrobiaceae > Prosthecobacter. Next base: position 5,932 of record CALDGV010000014.1, read on the forward strand.
CCGCGAAATCATGCCGGACCTGCTCCATCTCTCCGAAGCCGGCTATGAAAAATGGGCGGCCGCCCTGGAGCCGAAGGTGAAGGAACTGCTGGGAGAGTGAGGCTCCTGAACCTCCAGGGGGTGATGCCCAAGGTCCGTCACCCCTTGACCTCCGCCCAGCCTCGTCCAGAAAGGATCATGCCCTCCCCCAAAGCCTTCCTTTTCGACCTCGACGGCACCCTCATCGACTCCCTGGCCGACCTCGCGTCGGCAGTGAACCGGATGCTGGTGGAACATGGTTATCCTGAGCGCGAGCTGGCGGTGTTTCCCCAATACATCGGTGAAGGCGTGCGCCAACTGGTCTGGCGTGCACTTCCAGAGCAGGCCCGCACCGATGAAATCATCGACACCTGCCTGCGAGATTATCAAAAGCACTACGCGGCAGGCTGGCATGACCAGACCGTCGTCTATGAGGGCATGATGGAGACGCTGACGGCCCTGAAGGCGCGCGGCTTCAAGATCG
>CALDGV010000015.1 GCA_937941745.1 uncultured Prosthecobacter sp.
CCCTGACGGCGCTCCAGCACGGCAAGCATGTCTATGTGGAGAAGCCGGTGAGCCACAACCTGATCGAAAGCGCGAAGCTGATGGCGGCCGCGGGCCGGGCGGCGGCGAAGGGGCTCGTCGTCCAGCATGGCATGCAGCGCCGGTCCGACCTGGGCTGGGCTGCGGCGATGCAGTGGGTGAAGGAGGGGCACATCGGCCAACCGAAGCTTTCCCACGCGCTGGTGCATGGCATGCGCTTGAGCATCGACAAGGTGGCAGGCCCGCAGCAGCCTCCGGCGAGCGTGGATTACAAGCTCTGGTCCGCCCCGCGGCCCGAACTGCCCATCCTGCGCAAGCAGTTCCATTATGACTGGCACTGGCAGTGGCCCTATGGCGGCGGCGACATCGGCAACCAGGGGCCGCACCAGTATGATGTCGCACGCTGGGCCCTGGGGGATCCGGACACGCTGCCCTCGCGGGTCATGAGCTTTGGCAACCGCTGGGGCTATGTGGATGACGGCCAGACGGCCAACTGCCAGCTCGCCTTCCATCCTTATGAGCCGGTGCCGCTGATCATGGACAAGTTTGGCCTGCCGGCGAAGAACCTGGACCCAAAAAGCGGCGAGCCGCCCTACAAAGGCATCCGCACCGGCAACATCATCCACTGTGAAGGTGGTTATGTGGCCGAATCGAAGGCCTATGACCTTGAAGGCAAAACCATCACGAAGTTCGACAACTTCCAGAACGGTCCGGACCACATGAAGAACTTCATCGAGAGCGTGCGTGCCGGGAAGTACACGAAGGACGTGCTGCACCTCCGGCACGGGCATCACGCCGCCTGCCTGTCGCACCTGGCTAACATCTCCTACCGGCTTGGCCGGGCCATGAAACCCGCCGAGATCCAAGAGCGTCTGCAGGGCGACAAGATGGGTCAGGAGCTGTTTGCGGAGTTTCAGAAGAACCTGGCTGCCAACGGGCTCGACCTCGCTGCGCAGTCCATCATCGCCGGGCCCTGGCTCGACTATGACCCAGCAGCCAACCGCTTCACCGGCGCCTTTGCCTCCGAGGCCAACCAGCTCTGCCAGGAAGAATATGCAGCCGGATTTGAGCTGCCGGAGGTGTGAACCAGGGCTGCGGCGGAAGCTTCAGAGCACGATGTCACCCTCTGCCATGCGGGTCAGCTTGGGCGCACCCTGAAGGTCGGCAGGCATGAGGAAGTAATGGCAGACGGTCTCCTGGCGGCTCAGCAGCCAGGGCAGCCCCTGCCAGGTGTCGTCGCCTGCAAAGGTCGTGGCAGTGAACCAACGCCCATTTTCCCCGAGAAGGCTGGGCGCGCGCACCAAGGCACCTGCGAGCGCCTGGATTTCCAGAGGGTGGTCCCTGGCAGTCCAGGCAAACACCACCTCCCAGGCATGAAAAAGGCGGAGGGTGCGGTGGCGCTGGAGGATGAGGCAGGAGTGCAGGCGGCCGCCCTCATCCACAGCCCCGAGGAATTTCATCCGATGCAGAGGCGTGCTGAGATGCCAACGCAGGGATTCGAGGGTCACGAGAGGCTCGATGCGGTATTGGGGCAGCTTCTGCACCAGGCCCTGGACTTCCTGCAACGAGGTGACAATCCGCATCCCGGAGGACAGAGGCGGCCACTTGGCAGCAGAACACATCCAGCGGGCCGGCCAGCCCATGAGGCTGAGGTGCCTGACGAGCAGGGTTTCAGGCCGTGCGCCCATGTCGTCCAGCACATGCTGGAGGCGGGGGATGGGGGTGCTGAGCACAAAGAGGTGCTGACTGCCAAACTTGCGCAGCTTGAGGAGCATTTTCAGCCCGGCGCGCTCATGGCCTTTGTCCACCCGCAGGGTGGTGGCAATGACTGCAGGCAGGGTTTGGAGTCCGAGCGTGTAGCGGCAGGGCACGGCACCCCCAAAGCCGACGATCCTGTCCGAACTGCGCACCACATAGCCGCGCAGGGGATGGGCCTCACGATGCGGATTTTCATCCCACCAGTGCGCCAGACGCCGCTCCCAGGAGCAGGCGCCTGGAGGCAGGTCGCCCGTTCGGCGCAGAAAGTCGATCAGCTCTCCGCGGGCGGAAGGGCTGTCGATGTATTCCTGGACGCTTCCCGGCATGAAAAAGGGGCGGAAAGCTAAGCGCCTCCGCCCCTTTCGGCAAAGTGGATGTGCGGACTTCAGTTCACGTCGTCGTCCGTGCCTTCACGCTTGTCGGGTCCCGCAGAGAAGATGTCGTAGGCCTTGCCGTCGCGGCCTGGGCTCTTGTAGATGTACTTGTTGTCCCAGGGATCGAGGATGCCGTTCGCCTCGATGAAGGGCTTTTTCACCGGCACGTTCGCGGGCGGCTTCACCAGGGCATCGAGGTTGGGAGGCAGGTTGCGGTTGTTGACCTTGTACATCTTGATGGCGGTGGAGACGGTGCCGATCTGCGCACGGGCGGCGGTGATCTTCGCCTGTTCATCAAAGTCGCCCAGGGTGGCCGCACCGATCGCAATGAGGATGGCGATGATCGCGAGCACGAGGATCATCTCCATGAGGGTGAAGGCGGAGCGCAGGCTGCGCGTGAGGCGGTGAGGGGCGGGCTGGATGTTCATGAAGTCTGTGGGATTCGCGGGGAAGTCTTGGAGGGCGGAAGCTGGCAGAATGTTCGGAAGTCGTCACCCACGAAATCAGCGGCGTGAATTGAGCGTGGCCACGGTGTCGTAGATGATGGTGATCATCATGTAGGCCATGACACCGACGAGGCCCGCCATGACGAGGATGATCATGGGCTGGAGCATGGCCATGAGCTTTTCCAGGCTCTTCTCCAGCTCTCGCCCGCAGCGGTCGGCCGCACGGCGCAGGGTGCCGCTGATGTCACCCGTGTGCTCACCGATGCGGACCATCTCCAGCAGGTTCATGGGGAAGAGCGAGGTCTTTTCCAGCGAGCGCGAAAGCGCCGAACCATCACGCACGCCATCAATCACATTCACGAGCTGCTTCTGGATGAAGAGGTTGGCAGAGATGCGGGAGGCCAGCTCCAGGCCCTTGAGCAGCGGCAGGCCACCGCCGGTGAGAGAAGCCAGTGTCTCCAGGAACTGAGTGTGGAAGTTCGCCATGAGCACGTTGCCGAAAAAGGGGATCTTCAGCTTGGTCTCATCCCACACGGGACGGCCTTTTTTGGAGCCTGACCAGACCCAGAAAAGCAGGCCAAGCAGAGCCGCACCGGCGAGAAGCAGCCACCAGTAGCCGCGCATGAAGGCGGAGAAATCGAGGATGAGCTGCACGCCCTTGGGCACGCCGCCGCGCATGCGGGACATCATGCCGCTGAGCCTCGGGATAAGGAAGGTGGTGAACAGGATGGTCACCGCGACGGCCGAGAAGCCGAGGAATCCAGGATAGATGAGCGCGACGGCGACCTGGCTCTTGAGCTCGCGCACCTTGGCGAGGTACATGCCCTGGCGCTTCATGGATTCGGAGAGTGATCCGCCGGCCTCGCCGGCAGCGGCGACAGCGCAGAAAAGCTCATTGAAGGAAGGGGATGCCTGCTTCAGCGCGCTGCTGAAGGGATGCCCCTCGCGGATGAGCGAGCCGAGGCGCGCGGCGATGCGGCTGTGCGTGCCCGCGGTGCCCTTCCCCTCCATGAGCTTCAGGGCCTGCTCCAGCCTCATGCCAGCCTCCAGCAGCTCCGCCAGCTCCTCCGTGAAGAGCTGGAGCTGCTTGCCGCTGAGCTTGATGGGACCGCTCCCCGGCTCGGGTTCGGCCGCAGTCCTGCCCTTGGCATTGGGCTTGGAGGCCGCAGCCGCCTTGCCGACACCCCGCACCGGAGCCTTGGCCGCGCCTTCCTTGACCTGGAAGGGCTGCAGTCCCCTGCCCGTGAGCTGGCGCACGGCGCTGGCGCGGTCCGGCGCCTCGATGGAGCCGGAAACATCACGCCCGGCGGCATCGGAGGCTTGATAGGCAAAGGTGGGCATGGAGCGTGAAAAAAAGGGCGCGGTCGGAAAGGGCTGAGACAAGCATAGGCGCGGAGTGTTGCAAAGAGGGATGTCCGCAGGGCCCTAAGTCTTGCCGCGCCAGGTCACTTGAGGCTCGACATCCGCCCCGTCACCTCCGTAGAAAAGCCGCCCGTCATGAAAAAAGTCCCCTTCACCAGCCGCCGCCAGTTCATCGCCCAGTCCGCTGCGGCGATCGGCTTCCCCACCATTGTTCCCGCCTCCGTCTTTGGCCAGAACGCCCCCTCGAACAAGATCACCATGGCCGTTCTTGGCTGGGGCATGATGGGCCCGGGCAACACGAACAAGTTCCTCCAGGAGACCGACTGCCAGGTCGTGGCCGCCTGTGACATCGACAAGCGCAACCTGGAAAAGGCCCTGGGCACGGTGAACGGCTTTTACAAGAACCAGGACTGCAAGGGCTACCACGACTACCGCGAAGTGATGGCCCGCAAGGACATCGACACCGTCATGCTGGCCCTGCCGGACAACTGGCACGCGCTGACGAGCATCGAAGCCGCCAAGAACGGCAAGGACATCTACGGCGAGAAGCCGCTGGCACGCACCATCACCGAGCAGCAGGCCATCGTGAAGGCCGTGCAGAAATACGGGCGCATCTGGCAGACCGGTTCCTGGCAGCGCAGCGAGGACAATTTCCGCATCGGCGCGGAGATCGTGCGCAACGGCCTCATCGGCAAGCTGACGCGTG
>CALDGV010000016.1 GCA_937941745.1 uncultured Prosthecobacter sp.
CTTTGAAGAACGAGTCGAGATTTGGGATCAGAGTAAGGTTATTTGATCGACCCGTGGAATCCGGCCTTATTCATCGCAGCGATGAGATCGGCTTCTGTGAACTCGCCTTTCACAGTGAAGGTGCTGGCCTTGGAAGCAACCGTATGCTCAGTCACTCCGGGCACCGACTTCACAGCATCAGCCATCGCATTGGCGCATTTCTGGCAGCAAAGGTGGGCTCCATTGACGGTCGCTTCAGTCAGTTTTTTCGCGGATGAACTGCTGGCAGCACTGCCTTTTTCCCCGACATCGCTGGTTCCGTAGTAACCAGCGGCCATGATGGCCTCGACCGCTTTTTTCGCATTCGCCTTGGACTTCGCGACGATGGTGACCGTTTTGCCCTCAGCGGTCACGGTCACGTCTTTAAGGCTAGCAGCCGCCTTCACAATGCCATTGGTGCAGCTTTTGCAGCAATTGTGCACTCCGTTCATGGTCACGGTGGTTTCGGCGCGAACGGCGGATGTCGCCAAAGAGAGAAGAGAGATAATCAGAAGAGTGCTTTTCATGGGTGAAGAACTATTAGACGCGCTGATTTTGGCACTTCTTTGGCCAATCTTGCCTGCGTTGTGAAAAATGAATGCCGCGTTGCGGCCTTTCATGCCAACAACTAAACTTCAAGGACCCATGGCTCTCAACGAACGTGACTACATGCGTGATGACGTCCCTACGCTCACCGAGCGGCTGCGGAACGTGTCTGCTTTCCACTGGTTTTTCGGAGCCAACATTGCTGTCTTCCTGGCGCAATTCGTCTTTGGCTGGGGAGCATCCACGGTTGGCCGCCAGTTCATTCCTGGCGGCGGGGTTAGCATTGAGGAACTGAGCGAAGGTCGCATCTGGACCCCTTTCACCTACATGTTTGTTCATGGCAGCGTTGGCCACATCCTGCTGAACATGATGATGCTCTGGTTTGCCGGGAAGCGGGTTCAGGAACTTTACGGTCCAAGACATTTCATGGGATTGTACATCTTGGCCGGCTTGGTTGGCGCGGCGCTGCAGATTGTGGTCGGTTATTTCATCGCTCGCCAGCCAGACGCCTATCTGTTGGGAGCCTCAGCCTCCATCATGGGACTGATGCTGGCCTATGCGGTGGCCATGCCAGAGGAAGAAATTCATCTTCTGTTGTTTTTTATCCTCCCTGTGCGGTTTCGGATGTGGGGTCTTGCCAAGTTTCTCCTGATCTCCAACCTTGCTTTTGGACTTCTAGGCTTGGTGCATGTCCTGCCTGAATGGCTGTCTGGTGGAGGAGCCCCGATCGCCTACCTGGCCCACTTTGGAGGAGCTGTGGCGGGCTGGTATTATGCCCGTCATTTAGGCTACGGATCACTGCCGTTTCAACTTGGAGGCCTGGGAGCTTCTCTGAATCCCCGACCAAAGCGTCGCCATCCCGTCTTGGCTGGCAAGCACTCCCGCCCTCTCATTGAGTTGAATGAACCGAACAAGCGGAGTGACTCCCCGGAGACGGCCATGGATCTGATGCGCGATGAGGTGGATCCGATTCTCGACAAAATCAGCGAGCTTGGCTTGAACAGCCTGACCGACGAAGAACGACGCATCTTGGAGCGCGCCAGCCGTCAGATTGGCAGAAACATCTGACATCTGGCCATCAACGCGGTCCAGAGGCTTTACACGGGTGATCGAGCAAGGCCCTGGACATCCCCTAAAACAAACTCACAAAGGCTTGATTGCAGGCCATTGAAATCTCTCTGCGCCGCCAACCTAAATCAGCGGTCGAAGAAGCTCTCTTCGTCGCGATCCGCAACTTTGAGGTATCGATAGTAAACCTCCAGCATGAGAGTGCAGAGACACTGACGGTAAACAGGGTCCGGTGCATCGCCTCCCGGCCAGTTGGCACGGCCACGCTTGAAGCTGCCATCAGGCTGCTGAGCACTGAGTATCTGCGGCAAGAATTGCTGGTTGTAGAACTTCCATTCTTCTCCTCCAGCCTGGAAGAAAGTCTGCGTGTAGTAATACCAGCAATACGGGTTGCAGTTCTTGTTCCAATCGAGGGGCTCAGCTTCCAGGAAACGGTGGAGGAATTCAATCGCCTTCTTGGTGGCAGCAGTTTTGCCTTTCGAGGCTGTCTGGAGAGCCAGAGAACCTGCACCGGTAAGACTCCACTGATTGTAGTGCTTGTCGCGATCAGCGTTGCCAAAACCACCGTCCTTTGTCTGCTTGGAAAGGACATAATCGACCATCTTGTCGAGAGCGCTGTGAAGGCCCTCAATCTTCAAGCCAGAGTTTTTGGCAGCCTTCAAAGCCTGGAACTGCCAGCCCGCCACAGACAGGTCTTCACCATTGCTGTCCTTGTTGTAAGCATAAGGCTTGCCCGCCTCAATGCCTCCATACGTCCAGGAGCCACGCTTGTTTTGATTTTCAATGATCAGCTTCACCCCCTTCACAAAGGCGTCCTTCATCCCTGGCAGCTCCTTGCTCCCCAGACGAGCCAGCGTGTACATCTCTCCCAAGGCATAGGTCGCAATGCCGTGGGCGTAGGTGCTGCCCCCGCTTTTGATTTCTTCCCCAATGTATCCGTATTCGTTCTTCTTCGAGAGCTCGATGAGATAGATGATGCCCTTCATCACGGTATCGCCATAGAAGGGTGAATCCGGCGTCTCACACCGGCCCAAGTAGCAAAGAAGGGCGAGCCCTGTCATCGCAGCCTTGTTAGGCCCAGGCCAGGAACCATCAGGGTTCTGCTTGGTCTTCAGCCATTCCAGCGAGTTCGACACCGCACGCTCACACTCCGGCGTCCCCCCACTCTCCGCCAGCTTCTTCAACCGCTCCTGCGGTGAGCAGCGACTGCGCATAGAAGGGGGCAGGCTGACAAAGCCCTGCATCGAGCCCATCCCCATCCCCGTGCCAAATCCACCTCCCGCTCCCGCCTTGCCAAATCCTCCGCTCCCCAGCGATCCTCCCCCAAGCATCGAACTCACATCCGGCACGTCCAGCAGGTCCGGCGGCGCATCCGGCAACGTCACCGCACTGTTGCTGCTCGTGCTCACAATCTTCTTCATCGGCATCGTCTTGTTCAACGACGTCCGCTTCTTCTGACTCACCTTGTGCTTCATCTCCGCTGAAGCCTGCGCCCCGGCCTGCGTCCCCCCTCCCGGCAGGAAGTCCACCTGCTTCTGGATCAGCTGCGAACTCACCACAATGGCCCCACCCACCAGCAGGATTCCCGCGTGAATCGCCAGACTCAAGGTCAGTGAACCACCGCCCACCTTCCGCCACATCTTCACAAACGGGTTCACCGGCTTGGCCTCAAAATGATGCACCGCCTCGGGATGAAACACCTGCCCTTCCCCTGCTTCCACCACCGGCATCACCGCCTCCTCAGACTCAGCAGCCGCACTGACCGTGGGTGCCGGAGCTGCCACCGGTGCTGCCGTGGGCGCAGGAACCGCCTGAACTACCGGCGCGGCGGCTGGCTCGGAAGCCGCTGCTGGAGCGGGATTGGGGGCTGGCATCTGCGGCATGGGCATCATCCCCGGCTGCATCGGATAACCTGGTGGGTAGCCCATTGGCTGCTGCGGATAGCCCTGTGGCATCGGCATCATCCCCGGCTGCATCGGATAACC
>CALDGV010000017.1 GCA_937941745.1 uncultured Prosthecobacter sp.
CGCAGCCTGCGCTTCCTCAAAGCAGGCTGGACCAAGGAACTGCGCACGCAGCAGCTTGAGTGGTTCCTCAAGGCTGCGAGCTACAAAGGTGGTGCCAGCTTCACGAAATTCCTCGAATTCATCCGCAACGACAGCCTGAGCACCTTCACCGATGCTGAGAAGACCGAACTCGCTGCGCTCATTGAGAAGAAACCCGAGGTCAAAGGTGCGATCGAGATGGCTGGGGCCGTGTTTGTGGGCCGCACACCTACCATGTGGACACTGGAAGAACTCAGCGCCGCCGCGCAGACAGGCATGAAGGGCAGGAACTTTGAAAACGGCCGGAAGATGTTCAGCGCTGCTGCCTGCTTTACCTGCCATCGCTTCGGTAATGCTGGTGGCATGACCGGGCCCGACCTCACCGGCGCGGGAGGCCGCTACAGCCCGCACGACCTGCTTGATCAGATCATCAATCCCAGCAAGGAGATCAATGAGCAGTTCGCACCCATCGTCGTCACCAAAAACAACGGCGAGGTCCTGAGTGGAGTCGTGGTGAACCTCAGCGGTGACAACGTCACTCTGAATACTGACCTCAGCAATCCAGACCAGCGTGCCAACATCGACCGCAAGGAGGTCAAAAGCATCGAGCCAAGCAAGGTGTCCCTCATGCCTCCGATGCTTCTCGCGATGCTGAAAAAGGACGAAATCCTTGACCTGCTGGCCTACGTGCTCAGCGGCGGTAACAAGGATCATTCAATGTTTCAGTAACGGCGGATCCTGATGTGGCGACTTGATGGGATGATTTTTTTCGTAACATTGAGTGAACTCGTCCGTGTGCGGGTCTGAGAAATCGCCATGTCCGCTGTCCGCTCCATCTTCCTGATGCTCGCCATGCTGTTGCAGGTTTTGCCTGCACAGTTGGTGGCGCTTCCGGCTGGGAGTGATGAGTCATGTGAAAGTGGTTGTTGTTCGGAAAGGGCAAGCCAGGGAGATCATGGCTGTGGCTGTGCAATGGCCCCCGATTCCTCCAGAAACGGTGAGCCATCTTTGCCTGAGCTTCCCAGCCGATCGGAACGTCAGTTCATGGACATGGCGTCCCTGGTTGAAGGTGAAGCAATCGTCTGGTCGGCTTTGCCACTGACTGCCTCTTCACCAAGGCACGTCCTTGGTGAAGATCGGGCGCATCTGCCAGAGGTGCGGCTCGCGGTGCTGTTTTGCTCGTTTCTGAATTGAAGCGGCGTCCTTCATGTACGCATTGTGCTCGCATGTCACGGCCCCACAGGGGCCATCGTGTGCACGGGCTTGGTTGATCGAACCTTCAGCTTCCTCATTTCATGAAACGACTCCTTCTTCTCGCCCTTTTTGGGCCATCGCTGGCCGTGCTGGCCTGCGATGACTGCCAAAAAAAACGCATTCCCACCGGCTCGCGGGTGGTGGAATACGATCTGCACATCCGCGAGCAAACCGTAAGCCCGGCGGGCCGTCCGGTGCGGGGATTCACCATCAATGGCAGCATTCCCGGGCCCACGTTGCGTTTTCGCGAGGGCGAATGGGCTCGCATCCGCGTGCATAATCACCTCAATGTGGAGACCTCCACCCATTGGCACGGGCTGCTGCTGCCGAATGAGCAGGACGGCGTGCCGCATGTGACCACGCCGCCGATTCTGCCCAGCAAGACGCATACGTTTGAGTTCGAACTGCGGCACAGCGGCACTTACTGGTATCACTCGCACACGCACTTTCAGGAGCAGAACGGCGTGTATGGCAGTATTGTCGTCACGCCGCGTGATGGCGAGCCGGTGAAGGCGGACCGCGAGCAGGTGCTGGTGCTCTCCGACTGGATGAACTTCAACCCGCACGAGGTCATGCGCATGCTGATGCG
>CALDGV010000018.1 GCA_937941745.1 uncultured Prosthecobacter sp.
TCGTGATCCTTGATGAAGCGTTTGCAGGTGGTGAGGCCGATGCCGTTGCCGTCAGTCTTGGTGGTGAAGGATTCTCGGAAAAGACGGCCCAGATTCTCCGGGGCGATGCCGCAACCACGATCACGAACAATGAGGCGGAGGTAGAGACCGGGCTTCAAAAGTGCATCCTGGCCCAGGGCGATATCCACATTTTCCGCCTCAACATCCATGTGGCCTCCCTGTGGCATGGCCTGAATGCCGTTGAGAATGAGGTTTTGCAGCACTTGGCTGACCTTCGTGCCATCGGCCACGGCCCAGCGGAGCTGGCGACCCAGGCGCACGTTCACATGCACGTTGGAGCCTGCACTGGCGAACTTGACCGTGTCTTCGATGATGGGCGCGACATCTACCGGCTGCTTGTCCTGAGGACGCGCCTTGCACGCGGTGACGACTTGGGAAGTAAACTGCCGGGCGCGCTTCAGGCCGCTGAAGATGAGCTGGAGCTCCTCATGCAGGCCTGGATCACGGTCGGAAACCTTGTGAACCAAGTCGGAAAGGCGGACGGTCACGGGTCCCAGCAGATTGTTGACATCGTGGGCGATGCCCTGGGCCAGGGCGGCCAAATTGTCTTTCTTGAGACGATCAGAGCTTGCGTCCAGGTCATCCGCCTTCAGTGGCATGGTCTTGGCCGCCGAAGCTGAAATGACGGGAGCAGGAGAGATGACCACGGTGAAATTCAGCAGCTTTCTCAAGCTGTTGAACACCGCCCTGACCCGCCAGCGGCAGCGTTGAGGTTCCTGACCGTAGAAGTTCTGCAGCCGGCACTCGCATTCATGCGTGCCACCATTCTCCACCGCCAGATTGAGGCTTTGTAGCAGAGTAGCGGCATCCAAGTCGCCGACCGCCAGATCGCTCAGGGTCATGCCACGCAGGCCTTTGTCCGGTTCGACCCCGACCAAGACCGCTACTGCCGCGTTGCTGAACAGCACCTGCGGACCTCCTGTTTGGTGCGATTCCGCCTCGACGATCAAAACACCCTCCGGCACCTGATCCAAGGCCACCCTAAGGAAGTAATTGGCCGTCTTCATCTGGTCCAGGCTGTTCTCCAGCTCTGCCAGAGTTTCAGGGCGCAGGGTGTCGGGAGCGAGAGTCATGGCAGCGAATATCGCGGCTTTTAATGATTTTAGATTATTAAGACAACCTTAATTTTTGGGGATGTAATCTTTTTTGCTTCTCGTTTTTGAAAATCGAAGCCTCTCATGGCTTCCGCTCAGGTCTTCTTGGTTTCTGGAATCCCTGAAATTTTCCAGACTGAGAGCCTTGGATGGTGTGGTTAATCATTTATGCCTAACTCTTGGGTGAGTTTTTGACTTGGGTCTGTTGGTGCACTCTAGAATCTCTTTGGAGATTGAAAAGTCGAGGGGGCTCATTTTCGTGGCTCGGCAGCTTACCGATGAAGACGACCTTTTTTGTGAGAAGAGGTCATGCTGCTGAGTCCGTGAGCCTTCGGCGTTGAGCTTTGCGTGTGGCTGCGCTAGGGCAGACCATCATGGAAAGCGCAGCGACCCCGCCCTGGGAGACACGAAAAAAGAAGGCCACGCGCGGATTGATCCGGCAGGTCATCCTGGCCGCTCTCGGATTGGGACTGCTCGCCCTGGTTCTCTCCGGGCTTCGTCCCAAGCCCATCCCGGTCGAACTTGCTACGATCTCCCGTGGTCCGCTCACGGTTCATGTCGCGGAAGAGGCAAAGACCCGGATTCGCAACCGTTACATCGTAGCTGCCCCTGTCATGGGAAACATGCGCCGGGTCGCCCTCAAGCCGGGAGATGAGGTGAAGGCGGGAGAGACGCTCATCACCGTCATTGAGCCTGCCATCGCGCCCCTGCTGGATGTGCGCACGCAGACGCAGTCTGAGGCCCGCGTTCAGGCGGCGGAGGCAGCCCGCGCCCGGGCTCAGGAGAGCCTGGCCATGGCACGCACAGCAGCTCAGTTTGCCCAGGCCAGTTGGGAGCGCGTGAAAAAGATCATCCAGGAAGGCAGCATCTCTGTCACCGACCGTGAGAACATCGAGCGTGATGCCCAGATGCGAGAGCGGGAGGTTCGTGCGGCGGAATTTGCCCTCCAGGTGGCCGAACATGAGCTTTCTCAGGCAAAAGCAGCCCTGCTGACCCTCGCCACTCCGGACGGCAAGGCTGGTGCTGCCGTGGAGGTGAAATCACCCGTCAGTGGTCGCGTGCTCAAGGTTCAGCAGGAGAGCGCGATGCTCATCACTGCCGGCACGCCCATCCTGGAGGTGGGAGATCCTGCCGACCTGGAAATCGAGGCTGAAATCCTTTCCCGCGATGCTGTCGCGATCCGGCCTGGGGCAGAAGTCATGGTGGAGCAGTGGGGTGGTGAACCGTCCCTGAAGGCCCGAGTGCGGCGGATCGAGCCTGCTGCCTTCACCAAGGTCTCTGCTCTTGGGGTGGAAGAACAGCGTGTCATCGTCCTCAGCGACTTCGATTCCTTGCCCGAGCCTGCCCGCGTGCTCGGCGACCGCTTTCGGGTTGAAGTTCGCATTGCGGTCTGGCACGATCCAGATGTTCTGCTGGTGCCCAGCGGTGCGCTTTTTCGCGAGGGGGCAGAATGGATGACCTTCATTCTGCGTGGCACCGAGGCGGTGAAGACCCGGCTGGAACTGGGGCGCACCGATGGAAAGTCTGCGCAGGTCCTTTCTGGCCTTCAGGCGGGTGACAAAGTCCTCATGCATCCTCCGGACTCTGTCGTCGATGGTGCCCAGGTGCATCCCAAGGTCTGACCTTTGAAAACTCCCGGCTTCTTTCTTGCCCCTCAGGCCCTCCCGTCCATCCTCGTTTCCCTCTTCACCTCCATGCGCGTCCTCCTTACCACCACCTCCTATCAGGATACCCCAGGCGATCACCACGCTCTTCTTGAAGCCCAGGGCTTCGACATTCATCGCGAGCGCGGCCCTCTGCCGGAAAGTCGGATGCTGGAGCTGGCGGGTGAGTTTGACGCCTTCCTCTGTGGTGATGATGAGATCACCAAGGCCGTGCTCGACAAGGCCTTGCCCCGTCTGAAGGTCATCAGCAAATACGGCATCGGTCTTGATAAGATCGACCTCGCTGAATGCACTGCGCGCAAGCTGCCCGTGCTGTTCACCCCTGGCGTGAATCACACCACCGTGGCCGAACACACCTTCTGCCTTCTGCTCGCCCTCGTCCGCAATCTCGTGGACAGCGCCAACGCCGTTCGTGAAGGCAAATGGAAGCGAGTCACTGGCAACGAAATCTGGAACAAGAAGATCGGCATCGTCGGCCTCGGCCGCATCGGCCAGGAAGTGGCCAAGCGCGCCCTCGCCTTCGGCATGGAAGTGCACGGCATGGACCTCTACTGGCCCGAGGCTTTTGCCAAGGAGCACCCTGTGACACGTCACGACACCATCGAGAGCTTGGTCGCCCAGGTGGATGTTCTCAGCCTGCATGCCAATCTCAGCGAGAGCACCCGGCACCTCGTCCGTGCCGACCGCATCGCCTTGGCGAAGAAAGGCCTGCTCGTCGTCAACACCTCCCGAGCAGAACTGGTGCACATGCCTGACATGATCGAAGCGCTCAACAGCGGCCATGTGGGCGGCTATGCCACGGATGTCCTGGATGAAGAGCCGCCGCCAGCCGATCACCCTTTGCTGAAGCATCCCAAGGCGCTGATCACGCCGCACATCGGCAGCCGCACCTATGAAAGCGTGCCCCGCCAGGCCATGCGCGCCACGTTGAACCTCGTGAACTTCCTCAAGGGAGCTCCCGATGTCATCCAGGCGAACAAGTTCTGAGATAGCTCCGGCCCACGGTTCCCGGCTTCTGGCCGATATTGCCATTGCGAAGCTGCCCGGCTGGGAGCAGAGAACGGGCTGATTTTCCGCCATGCCACGTCCGCCTTTCCGCCGTCCCACCGCTGCTCCGAAGCCCCCGCCTCCCGGCAGTGAAGACTGGCCGCGCCCCTGGGCGCAGATGAAGTACTATTCCTACCATCCGGCGGTGTATCCGAACATGGTGGGTGCCGTTTCGGAGGATGCCGGGGCAGGGGATCTAGTGGCGGTTTATGACAAAGAAGGCCGCCGCTTTGGCGCAGGCTATTACAATCCGAAGGCGCGGGTGCCGCTGCGAGTGCTGCATCATGGTCAGGAGGCCTTTGGTGAGGCAGAACTGGATGCGCTGCTGCTGCACGCTGTCCGCCTGCGCCGTGACCTGCTGAAGCTGGACCAGGACACCGAGGCCTACCGTGTGGTGCATTCGGATGGAGACGGCCTCAGCGGGCTGGTGGTGGACCGCTATGCCGACACCCTTTCGATCGAGGTGACCACGCTGGGGGCATGGCGGCGGCTGCGCCGCTGGCTGCCGATGCTGCATGCGGAGCTGGGAACGACACAGCAGGTCATCCGAGTGGATCCTGACATCGCCCTCATCGAGCAGATCCGTGTGGCAGACGTGCCGGAGGCCACGCAGCCAGGACCGCGCAGCGTAAAGATCCGCGAGCATGACGTGCGTTACCTGGTGAACTTCGAGGCCGGGCACAAGACAGGCTTCTTCTGCGACCAGCGCGACAACCGCGTGAAGCTGGGCCGGCTGGCGCAGGGCCGTGTGCTGGATCTCTGCACCTACACAGGCGGCTTTGCCCTGGCGGCGAAGGTGCTGGCGAAGTGTGATGAGGTCACAGGAGTGGACCTCGATGAGAAGGCGATCGCACAGGCCCGGCAGAACGCGAACCTGAACCAGACCAGGATTGACTGGATTCATGCAGATGCCTTCACCTGGGCCCGGCAGATGCAGCGGAACGGCGCGCAGTGGGATACGCTGGTGCTCGATCCACCCAAGCTCATCCACCACCGTGACAATCAGGAGGAGGGCATTTTTAAATACCGCGACCTGAATGCGCTGGCCCTGCAACTGGTGAAGCGCGGCGGCTTTTTTGTGACCTGCTCATGCTCAGGCCTGCTGAGCACGGATGCCTTTGAGGAGCTCGTGATCGGCACGGCTCACCGCCACGGGCGCAAGCTGCAGATTCTGGACCGCACAGGGCCTGGGCTTGATCATCCGGTGATGTCAAACTGCCCTGAAAGCCGCTACCTGAAGGTGCTGTGGGCGCGTGTGGTCTGATTCGTGCGCCTCGACTTTCTTCTGAAGGGTCCCGTCATCTGGCCGTGAAGGTTTTCCACGGCCAGATGCACCTGGCGGGGCTTACTTCTTCTCAGGCAGGACCTTGACGCCGACCGCGCGGGACTTGCTGAGGAACTCGCGGGCCAGCTTGCTCATGTCTGCCTTGCTGATGTCAGCAAAGTCACTGATGAGGCTTTTGCTCCAGGCGAGGCGTTCAGGGTGTTCCTGGCAGTTGCGGACGACGTTCTGCGCCCAGTAGCGGTTGTCGCGGCGCATCTGTTCGAGCTGGGTGAGGATGGGCTTTTTCGCGCGCTCAAACTCATCATCGCTGATTTCTCCGCGGGCGAGTTCGTCGGCGATCTTGATGACGAGGTCGCTGATGGGTGCGGCCTGCTCCGGCTTGCACTCGATCATGGCGGTCATGTAGCCGTAGCCGGTGAAGGTGTCGCTGGCCACGTGATAGCAGGCAGGGCTGTAGGTCTCGCCGAGTTCTTCGCGCACTTTCACGCGCAGGCGGTCGTCGAGGATCGAGCCGAGCAGGGTGAGCCGGCGCGTGCGCTGGATGTCGAGCATGTCGCCGGTGGGCCAGTAAAGGCAGGCGATGGCCTTTGGAATCTCCGTGGTGAATTTCAGTTCGGTGCTGCCTGGGGCAGGGAAGGCGACTTTCCGCTCTTCGGTATACTTGGGTTTCTCCGCAGCACGAGCGGGCAGCGCGCCGACGGTTTTGGCGATGGCATCCAGGGCAGCCTGGACCTCGACATCGCCAACGATGGAGACCTCAAGGTAGTCAGAGGCCAGGGCGGGCTTCAGCCATTCGGCGAGTTCCGTGAGGCTGCGCTTTTCCATCTCAGGCTGGGCAGGGAATCCAAAGCGGAAGTCGCCGCTGTGGATGTGGGCGACAACCTGATCGTTCATGATGCCCTCAGCGGTGTGGGCGAGCTGAATGTACATCGGCTCCAGGCTCTTGCGGAATTCGCGTTCGGCCTCCTCGCGGTAGCCGGGGGCGGTGAGAAACGCGGTGAGGAGCTGAAGCTGGGCTTCCAGATCCGCCGGAGTGGTGCGGCCGCTGAGCGTGAAGGCTTCGTCACCGACGTTGAAGTCCATGGCCACGGTCTTGCTGGCAAAGATGCGGCGCAGTTCATCGGCGCTGTGCGCCTTCAGGCCGCCAAGAATGAAAGTGCTCTGGGCGAAGGGGATGAGGCCGGGCTTGTCCTTCGGAGCCACCAGCTTGCCTCCGCCAAAGTTGAAGGTCACACGGATGGTGCCTTTCTCGAATGGCGTGGGCTTGATGTTCGCACGGACGTTGTTGGCGAAGCTGGCCAGGGTGGTGCCAAGCTCCTTGTCTTCCTTCTGAGCGGTGACCTTGCCTGCTTCGCCGAAGCTGGTGTAGGCAAAGGCTGCCGTCGTTTCCTTCTTCGGGGCTTGTACAGGCTTCTGCGCGCTGTTCTTGTAGGTGGCGATGATCTGCTGGGCGGCATCGCCTTCGAGCTTCAGCTTGCCGCCGACAAAGATCTGCACGTCGTCACCCTTCCAGGTTTCCACAAAGGCCTGATGGCACTCCTCCTTGGTGAGCTTGGCCAGCATGGGTTTCACGCGGGCGAGGTCATCGCTGGGATGAGTGAAGACTTTTTCGCTGGCCAGCACGCTGACTAGGCCGCTGGCGAGGTCGCGTGACTTCCGCGTGTCGGCCTGGGTCGCACGGAGTTCGATGGCCTTCAGGAAGCTGGAGCGGGCTTCTTCAAATTCGGCGTCTGTAAAGCCGTGCTGCACGGCGCGCCGGACTTCGGTCTCGAGGAGGGTGAGGGCATCCTTCCACTTTTCAGGCTGGGTCTGGGCCATGACACCTGTCACCTCGACAAACTGGAGGTAGTCGTAGCTGTAGCTTTCTGCACCGCTGCCACCATGAGGTCCAGCGCTGATGAGCGGTGAGCCCTCCTGCTTGGCGAGTTCAGAGAAGCGCTGGTTGAGCATGGCATCCGCAAAATCGCGCACCATCGTTTCCCGGCGGCTGGCGGCGTTGTCGGGCTTGTTCTTGGAGGGACGGACGATTTCGACCGAGATGTCCACCGCCTTGGCTTCCATCTCCGTGTGAAGCCTGGCGATGAGGCCACGGCCGGTGGTGATCTTGCCAAAGCTGGGATCCGGGGAGTCTCCCTGGGCAGGCTTGGCATCCGCGAAGTTCTTCTCGATCTCGGCCTTCACGAGCGCGACATCCTTGAAGTCACCGACGGCGACGACTGTGGCACGCTTGGGCGTGTACCACTTGCCATAAAAGTCCACAAAGCGGGGGCGCTGCATGGTTTTCAGCGTCTTTTCGGTGCCGATCGGCAGACGTTTTGGCAGCAGGGAGTCCGGCATGGCGAATTCATACCCGGCGATCTGCGTGCGGTATTCGATGCTGTCGCGGCTGAGCTTCTCGCTGAGGATGATGCCGCGCTCCTTGTCGATCTCCTTCTCTCCGAGCGCCATGCCGTCGAGGTAATCGCGGAAGAGTTGCATGCCTTCAGAGATCAGTTTCTGCTCTACCTTGGGCAGTTCCAGCATGTACACGGTCTCCTTGAAGCTGGTGTGGGCATTGGTGTCCGCTCCGAAGCCCATCCCGAGGCGCTGGAAGTATTCCACCATCTCGCCGCCGGGGAAATGACGGCTGCCGTTGAAGGCCATGTGCTCCAGGTAGTGTGCCATGCCCTGCTGGTCGTCCTCCTCCATCAGGGAGCCGACATCCATGTAAAGACGGATGCTGGCCCGCCCTGGAGGCTCGGCATTTGGCAGGATGACGTAGCGCAGGCCGTTTTCGAGCTGGCCGAAGGTGGCCTTGGGGTCGGCCTTGAGGTCGCTGGCGTCTTGAGGCCAGTCGGCACGGGCCAGGGAAAGGGCGAGGAGGCAGAGCGAAACAGCGCGGAGCAGGGGCTTCATGGGTGGGGTCAGAAACAAACGACGGATGAGAGGATTCTGTCGAGGAAATGTTCGACGGAGCTTCTGCAGCGCTCTTGACGCCGTTTTTTGCGGCACCTAGCATCCTCCCGCAATTTCGCGGTGATCACCGCGTTTGTTCCGTCCCCAAAACCACCACAACCGAAAACACGCACCCCATGGGTCTCAACATCATCTCTCGCCGTCATTTTCTGGGCCGCACGGCAGGCCTCGCCGCTGGAGCTTTCGCAGGTCCGAACCTCCTTCTGAAGGGCCAGAACGCGGCCGGCAAGAAGCTGCGCCTCGCCGTCATCGGCGCCAACGGCAAAGGTCAGTCCGATACTCAGGGCGTGACCCTGGACCACACCATCGTCGCCCTGGTTGACGTGGACAAGAAGCGCCTCGAAGAGGCCGCCAAGAAGCGCGAGGGCCACCATCTGGCCTCCGGTCAGGCCGCCCCGAATGCGCCGAAGCTCTATCAGGACTTCCGCAAGATGTTCGACGAGATGGCCAACGAGATCGACGGCGTCATCGTCTCCACCCCGGACCACACGCATTACGTGGCCGCCATGCACGCGATCAAGCACAAGAAGCATGTCTGCGTGCAGAAGCCCCTGTGCAATTACATCAATGAAGTGCGCGACCTGCATCGCGCCGCCAAGGAAGCCGGCGTCGTGACGCAGATGGGCAACCAGGGCCGCACCATGGAAGGCCAGCGCCTGGCCAAGGAATGGATTGAGCAGGGCGCCATCGGCACCCTCAAGGAAATCCGCCTTTGGACCAACCGCCCCATCTGGCCGCAGGGACCTTTGAAGAAGATTGCCGCCGAGTGCCCGCCGGAACTCGACTGGGATCTCTGGCTCTCCAGCGAGGCCAGCGAGCCCTACTTCCAGTTTGAGATCCCCGCCGGTGCCAACGGCAAGCGCGGCAACAGCGTGCATCCCTTCTCCTGGCGCGGCTGGTGGCAGTTCGGCTCCGGTGCCCTCGGTGACATGGGCTGCCACATCATGGACGCCTCCTTCTCCATCCTCGGTCAGCTCATTCCTGAGAAGATCGATGCCGTCTCCAGCCCGATCTCCGACACCTGCGCCCCGACCTGGAGCGACCTCGTGTATCACATGCCTGCCGGTGCCCACCCCGCCATGACCGTGAGCTGGAACGACGGCTCCAAGG
>CALDGV010000019.1 GCA_937941745.1 uncultured Prosthecobacter sp.
TATCCACCGCCTCATCACGGCGGCTCCGGACCAGCTTCACAGGCGGAGAGGCTTCCGAAATCCGTTCCGCATCTCATGCAGTGCCCTGGTGCTGGCCTGCCTCATCTGCTCCACCCTGCTGCTGAAGGCGCAGAAGACCCTCACCAGCGGCAGTCTGGGAGGCGATGGCCTGCTCAGACTGGAAATTCGCAGCATCTTCGACCCACTGCCTCCCAGCGGCTATGCTCCGCTGCGGATCGTGGCCAGCAATGGCAGTCGCAGCGAGCTGTCTTGGAAATTTTTCACGCTTTCAAAAACAAGGCAGTTCCGGCATGAAAACGAGCACCATGGCCACTTCACCCTGCTGACCTCCCCGGGAAGCACGCAGTCCGCCACTTTTCTAGCCCCGATGGCCGTGGATTATGGTGCCATCAGCATGGCCTACCGGAACAACAGCCATCAGCTGGAGGTGGCTGTGGATGTCGCTGGGAGAGACGTGCGAACTTTTCAGGAGTATCACAGCCGGACCCATGGGTTCCCTGCCCTGGCGATCAGCAAACGGCTGGCTGATGGCCATCATTCCAAACTGAAGGACGCGGTGGAAACACAGCTCAAAGGTCGCCCAGGAGGAACAAGCAATTTCTTTGGCAGCGAGTTCAATCCTTCCGACCTGCCAGAAGATTGGCTCGGCCTGAGCGGCTTCGATTTCCTGATGATCAGCCATCAAGAATGGCAGGCGCTGAAGCCTGGGCAGCAGTTCGCTGTGCTGCAGTGGGTTCGGCTTTACGGCAATCTTCATGTTTATGCCACGGACGGCATCAGTGCCGCGGGACTTGGACTGCCGGAAGGATTTCAAAACGACCGGAAGGACCATTCGCTCGGCAACATCCAGATCATCCGTTGGGATGGCCGCTCCCTGGACCCTGCCTCCACGGTGGGGCGCTACCTGGGTGCCCCCATCCGGACGACGGATCTGACCTCGGCTTATTCCATCCTGAAGTCTGGCCTGCCGGCCTGGGGACTGCTCAGTGCGCTGGGCAGGCGGGATTTTGCCTCCTGGCAGGTCGTGGTGTTCCTGATGCTTTTTGGCATCGTGGTCGGCCCGGTGAATCTTTTCGTCTTTGCTCCACCTGGGCGCCGGCATCGCCTGTTCATCACAACACCCCTGCTCTCCATCGGAGCAAGCCTGCTCATGGTGGGCATCATCCTGGTCCAGGATGGCATGGGCGGCACCGGGGCCCGGCTCGTGGCGATCGATCTTGAGCCGCATGAAGCGGCCGCCTATGTGACCCAGGTACAGACCTGCCGCACCGGAATGCTGCTCGGCAGTGGATTTGAGATGAAGCAAGCCGCGCTGGTCGAGCCGGTGGCCATGCCCGACACACCTTGGTCGAAGCTGAAAAGCAGCAGCAACAGCCAGGTGGTGCAGCTCGCACAAGCAGGCCCGCTGCGCAGCGGGAACTACTTCCAAAGCCGCACGGAACAGGGTCAGGTGCTGCGCGCCGTCGTTTCCACACGGGCACGACTGGAGTTGAAAAGCGGTCAGGCAACGGGTGCCGCGCCCGAAATCATTTCTGCTCTCGGCTTCACCC
Organism: uncultured Prosthecobacter sp.; assembly: GCA_937941745.1. Taxonomy (GTDB): domain Bacteria; phylum Verrucomicrobiota; class Verrucomicrobiia; order Verrucomicrobiales; family Verrucomicrobiaceae; genus Prosthecobacter. The sequence goes on from CALDGV010000019.1 coordinate 1,572, forward strand.
TCGACGATCTGTTTTACTTCGACGCCGAAGGCAGGGTGTGGCGCGCTTCAGGGCCTGTGATGACCGGCCAGCAGGTGCCCCTAAGAGCCACCGAAGCTGCCGCCCTGCGAGCCAGCCTCACGAACACTTTGGAACTGGTGGGCGGCAGCCATCAAAGCCGCCTGAAAGCGTTCATGCAGGGGACACCGCCACGAAACGCCTTCCTGGCGACCGCCAAAGCCGCGCCAGGTTTCGTGCTCGATCCCCTGCCTTCCGTCCGCTGGGAACAGGATCACGTGCTGGTTTTTGGCACGCTGGCTCAACCTTGATCACTCTGCACCGATGTCCTCACCTGCCGAAATCGACACCTCCCAGCCCGCGATTGTGGTGGAGGACTTACGACGCAGTTTTGGCGCCTTGAAGGCGGTGGATGGCGTTTCATTCAGCATCGATCACGGGCGCGTGGTCGGTTTTGTCGGCGCGAACGGAGCTGGCAAGACGACCACGATGCGCATCCTTGCCACGCTCGATCATCCCAGCAGCGGCAGCGCCCGGGTGGGCGGGCATCATGTGGTCCACTATCCGGCCAAGGTGCGCCGCCTGCTTGGCTGGATGCCGGACAGCTTTGGCACTTACGAGCACATGACCGTGCTGGAATACCTGGACTTCTATGCCCGGGCGCTCGGATACAAAGGCACTGAGCGTGTGCAGCGCATTCAGGAAGTCATGGACTTCACCGACCTCACGCCACTGGCCGACCGGCTGAGCAACAAGATGTCCAAAGGCCAGACGCAGCGCCTATGCCTGGGGCGTGCGCTTTTGCATGACCCGCAGATTCTGATCATGGACGAACCCGCCGCTGGCCTGGACCCGAAGGCACGTGTGGAGTTGAAGCGGCTCATCCGCATCCTCGCGGACGAAGGCAAGACCATCCTCATCAGCTCGCACATCCTCTCGGAGCTCGGGGAAATGTGCGACAGCCTGCTCTTCATTGATCAAGGCCGCATCGTGCATCACGGCGACGCCGAGTCGATGACCCGGCCCGGCAGTACCCCCGAGACGCTGGTTCACGTGCAAACCTCAGGAGAGCCTGCCAAACTGATCGAATGGGCGCTCACGGCCCCGCGGGTCAAGGTCATCGAAGAAACCCGGCGCGGCGCCCGGCTGCGCATTGAATCCGCCGATGAAGCCGTGCTCGCGGGCACGCTGAAGCGCATGGTGCTGGATGGCATTCCCGTGGTGGATTTTCATCGAGAAGAACGCCGTTTGGAAGACGCCTTCATTGACATGCTGGGCCAGATTGACAGCACCAGCTTCAAAGGCGAAACGCCCGCTCATGCCACGCCGCCGACACCTCCGCCGCTGCCTCCATCCTAGGAGGACCGCCCGTGGCACGATGGCGGTGCTGCTGGGGTGCTTCTGCCTGGCCTTCTCGCAGCCCGCCGAACAAATCGTGCGTGAAGGAGCCCTCGTGGTGAAGGTGCAGGGCGGCGCGGCCCAGCAGTGGGATGCCCTGCAGGCGATGCTCAAGGACCAGCTCACCCTTTCCGGCCTCCAATCCGCCTCGGAACCGCTGGCCGACGATCTGGCCTTTTTCACCCGCCAGCACTACATCCGCGAAGGCTGGCCGGAAGCCGAGGTGCGGTGGGATTTGAAGGGCAACCTCATCACCCTCAATGTGGAAAGCGGAACGCAGACCCGCATCGGCAGCGTGACCTGGGAGGGTGACACGCAGGTCCTGCCTGCTGAAGAAATGCGCCGGTTTCTGCTGCGGCCCAGCCTGGAAAAGGAAGGTGCAGACAAGCAGCATCCCGTGTGGGTCAGCAGTGATCTCCAGACCGGAGCCAGCCTGGTGCAGCGCCGGCTGCGTGCCGAAGGCTACCTGCAGGCTGAAACGGTGCTGATTCCCTCGGCCAGCCTGGATGCCGAAGGGCGGCGTGACCTCACGCTCAGCGTGAAGGCTGGACCTGCGTTTCAATTTGGAAGCGTGAGCCTGGATGGAGCACCGGCCGAACTGCAAAAGCAGGCGCAGGAGATCATTGCCACTGCGGGCGCAGGGCCTTTCAATGAAGCGCGGGTGCAGCAGATCGAAAACCGGCTCTCCAGCCTGCTGCACGAGCACGGCTGGCTGGATGCACAGACGCTCTCCGACTACGAACTCCAACCGCAGGGCGGCACGGTGGATGTGGAGATGACCCTGCTGCCAGGTCCGCGCTACCGAGTGCAGCAGGCTGAGCCGCACCCTGGATTCAGCCGGGGTTCACAGCGCGTGCTCAAGGCAGGCTTTCGCGAACTCGAAGGCCGCTACTATTCCGCGGAAGACCTGGATCTGGCCTTCCGGCGTGCGCTCGACACCGGCATGTTCGCCCGGCTGGATGTGGAGCCTCAAAAAGCGCCCGAGCAGCCAACGGCAGACACTCCGTGGGCAGATCTGCTCATCAGCGGCGAGGAGACGAAACCCAAGACGCTTGGCTTCGAAATCGGCTTCGACACCTTTCTGGGGCCGCAGGCAGGCGTGACCTGGAAAAACACGAACCTGCTGGACACAGGCAACACCCTGGCGGCCGAGCTCAACTGGAGCACCGCAGGCCCGCTGGGCTCTCTCAGCCTGAAAGATCCCGCCTTCCTTGGCTCCACTTACGAAGGCTCGGCACGGCTGGCGGTGGAAAGCTTCGACCTCTTTGAATACACGCGCTACGGCACCAGCTTGAACCTGGAACTGGCCCGGCGGGTCAGCCGGCACTTCAGCTACAGCCTCTTTGGTGGTGCCTCCATCAACAGCGTGGACACCAGCGTGCTGACGGAGGAGGAAATCGGCCCTGACCTTTACACCCTGGCCTTTGTCGGCGTGAACCTGCTGCTGGATCACCGGAACAATGTCGTCCTGCCTACCCAGGGCTGGTTCCTGAATGCCCGCATCGAGACCACGCTGGATGCGATGGGCTCAGGTGTAAGCTACCTGCGCACGGATCTGCGTGGAGCCTGGTATCAGCCCATCACTCAAAAACTTCGGTTCGCTGCCGGCGGCGCTCTGCTCAACATCCAGGGTGCTCCGGCGGAGGACATTCCAATTGATTCACGCGTCTTCAACGGCGGCCCGAACAGCGTCCGCGCCTTTGCCGAACGTGAGCTGGGACCACTCACGGAAGGCGGGACTCCCCTCGGCGGCACTTCAGCGCTCATCGTCAGCGCCGAATTGAGCTACGAGATTGCCAGCAACCTGGAACTGGCGGTGTTCACCGATGCCGGAAGCCTGGGCCTAGGCAGGAACACCAGCGCCCTGGATTACTCCTCCGACTTCCGCACCACCATCGGCGCGGGCCTGCGCTACCATCTGCCCTTCGGACCCATCCGCATTGACTACGGCCACAACGTCTCAAGGCGGACTGGAGAGGGCAGCGGCATGCTGCATGTGGTGGTGGGCTTTGCGTTTTGAGCTGTCCGGTGGACAAGCCCAGGTCCCACGCCAGTGTAGTGCTCCAAACCCCTTCCATCCTCACACCATGCCCCTCTCTGCTCAGATCGTCGAAGACATGAAAACGGCCATGAAGGCCA
>CALDGV010000020.1 GCA_937941745.1 uncultured Prosthecobacter sp.
GTTTTTTTTTTTTTTTTTGGCAATATCAAAGGTGCCCTTGTAATCCTCTTTGATCTCAAAGACACCCATGGGGCCGTTCCAGATGAGCATCTTGGCCTTGGCGATCTCCTCGCTAAAAAGCTTCACAGACTCAGGGCCAATGTCCACGCCCTCCCAGCCGTCCGGGATGTTCTCATTCACGCCGGTGTACTTCGTGGTGCCGAGCTTCTTGGCATCGAAGTCAAAGGCATCCGTGATCATGGCATCGACAGGGATGAGCAGCTTCACGCCGCGCTCCTTGGCCTTGTCCAAAGCGGCCTGGGCGATCGGCTCCCACTCAGGCTTGTAGAGGCTCTTGCCGATGGAAATGCCCTGAACGAGCTTGCGGAAGGTGTAGGCCATGCCGCCGCCGATGATGATGGTGTCGGCCTTTTCCAGCAGGCGGTTGATGACGCCGATCTTGTCGCTGACCTTGGCACCGCCCAGGATCACCACGAAGGGACGGTCAGGGTTTTCCAGTTCGTCGTGCAGATAAGCCAGCTCCTTCTCCATGAGCAGGCCGGAGACGGCGGGGAGGTAGTCGGCAACGCCAGCCGTGGAGCTATGAGCGCGGTGGGCGGAGCCGAAGGCATCGTTCACAAAAACCTCGGCCAGTTCGGCCAGGCCCTTGGCGAGCTCGGCGTCGTTTTTCTCCTCACCAGCGTGGAAGCGGGTGTTTTCGAGCAGGAGTAGGCCACCGGCAGGCAGGGCGTCAGCCTTGGCCTTGGCGACCGGGCCAGTGGTTTCCTCGGAAAATTCCACCGGCACGCCGATCAGGGCGCTGAGAGCCGGGGCCACAGGAGCAAGGGACTGCTTGGGATCACGCTGTCCCTTCGGACGGCCGAGGTGCGAGCAAAGGATGACTTTGGCGCCTTTTTCAAGCAGGGCCTTGATCGTCGGCAGAGTTTCCTGGATGCGGGTGGCGTCCGTGATGACCATCTGGCCGTCTTTCTCTTCAAGAGGGACGTTGAAATCGACGCGCACGAGGACGCGCTTGTTGCTCAGATCGATGTCGCGGATGGTCTTTTTGGGCATGGTCGTATGGGGGTGAAACTCAGCGCCTTGGGCGCGGGGGCCGGAGGTGTAGCACAGAGCGTGCACGGCGCTCGTGAAATTTTCCCACCGAGGCCATTTGAGTGCTCAAATGAGCACCTGAAGGTCTCAAGCCCCGTTCACCCTGATCTCACATCACCCCAGTGTCCTTCAGGATGGAGAGAATGTGAGCACGTTCCGACTTGCCCAGATAATCAAAGCTGCCGCTGTCATCCTCACCATTCAGAATCTGCGTCAGACGGCCCAGGACGGTTTTTTTCAAATGGGCATCCAGGTGCTTGAAGGTCAGCGAATGGACCATGAAGCTGCAGCGGTGCTTGAAGAGGCGGCTATGAAGCTGGAAATCCTTCAGCGAGCGCCCCTCCTTGGAGCGTGGAGCCCGGGCGGTGAAGGCATTCTGGAAATCTTCCTCCCCTTCAATGCCACCTTCGGGAAGAGCCGCCTCATCCTTGAACAGGAGGGCCTCGATCACGTCCTCCGCGCAGTGGTCGATGATCCTCCGAGCTGTGCCGGTCGGCTCCGCCATCACAGGTTCACCGAGCTCTTTCTGCAGGCTGGTCTGCATGTACATGGCCCTCATGGAGGTGTGATTGGCCTTGGTCAGGACATTTTGCACACTGGTCTGATGCTCCAGGACCATCAGGGCCACGATGTCGCTTTTTTTCCGCTTGTAGGGGCTGGTGTCAAAGAAGGTGGTCAGATCCGTGATGTTGGCTCCTTTTTCGATGGGCATGTCACAGGTGTTGTCGGGGTTTTCTGTGGCAGTCACATTGCCCCGATGGAGCAGGTCCCCGTGCTTGCCGGTCACATACCAGCCGCCCCAGCGATCCGAAAACGGGGTGGTGGTGCCAACGACGGTGCTGCCCTGGCTCATGATGGGATGGCCTTCGGGGCCAGGGAATACGGAACGCACCAGGACTCCCGGCACTTCAGGAGTAAAAGGTCCGCCGTGGCAGCTCAGGCAGCTCTGATCGCGCTGAAAATGCAGCGGCTCCGACTCAGGCACGTTCGGATCGAGCAGGTAGAAGATCGGACCGAGCTTTGGATCGATGGTGGAGACCTCCAAGGAGCCGCCGACCGAGTAGCCGACATAGGCATCGTCATTGAAATA
>CALDGV010000021.1 GCA_937941745.1 uncultured Prosthecobacter sp.
CTTCAGCCTGCGTGAGGTGCTGCGCAACACTCCTGGCGTCTCCATGCAGGCAGGGGAAGGCGGTGGCGGTCTGCCGGGCGACAGTCTCAGCATCCGTGGCTTCAGCGCCCGCACCGACTGGTTCATGGACGGCGTGCGCGACTACGGCGCCTACAACCGCGATCCCTTTAACACTGAGCAGGTGGAGATCACCAAAGGCCCCTCTTCCTCCTCCGCTGGGCGTGGCTCCACGGGTGGCTCGATCAACATGTCCACCAAGATGGCGAATCTGGAGCGTTCCAACCTCAGCGCCTTCTCCATCGGCTCGGACAATCTCTTCCGTGGCACGGTGGATGTGAACGAGCCGCTGGGCGACCATGTGGCACTGCGCCTCAACGGCCTGTATCACTACAACGACGCTCCTGGGCGTGACGAGGTGTACAACGAGCGCTATGGCCTCGCAGCCTCCCTGGCCTTCGGCCTCGGCACGGACACCCGTTTCACGCTGAACTACCAGCACATGACCGAGGACAACCTGCCGGATTACGGCATCCCCTGGGTGCCGGTCACTCAAACCAACGCGGCATTGGTGGGTTCGCGGAATCAGGCTCCGCCGGTGAGTTTTGACAGCTTCTACGGCAACACCGCCCGTGATTTCGAGGATGTGCAGAATGACACGATGACAGCCATCCTGGACCACGATTTCTCGGACAAGCTGAAACTGCGCAACGTCACGCGCTACTCGCGCACGCACCGCCACTCGGTTTTCACAGCGCCGCGCTTCACCAACAACATCACCACGCAGCTCAACCGCCAGTCCCAGCAGCGCATCATGACAAGTGAGGTGTTCGCCAATCAGACCAATCTCACAGCCGAGTTTGACACCGGTCCTCTGAAGCATGCGCTGGTCACGGGGCTTGAGTTTGTGTGGGAGCGGCAGTTGAACACCAACAATGCCGCCGTCACCAGCAGGACCCAGCTTTTTGATCCTGGTGTCAGCCTTCCGGTGGCTGTCCTGCCGAACCCCCCAGGGGCCGCCGAGTCGCATCTGGACACGATTGCGATCTACCTGTTTGACACGATCTCCATCGGTCGGTTCTTCGAGATCAACGGCGGTCTGCGCTACGATCATCTCGAATCCGAGGCCCGTGGAGCGAACGGCACCCCTGGTGCGTCGCGCCAGGACGATCTCCTGAGTTGGAAGGCGGGCCTGGTCTTCAAGCCGGTGGAGTACGGCAGCATCTACTTCGGCTACGGCACGTCGTTCAATCCTTCGATTGATGGCAACGTCGGACTCGGTCTGGCGACGAACCTGGACCCCGAGGAAAGTCGCAACTATGAGCTCGGCACCAAGTGGGACTTGTTTAACGAGCGTCTGTTCAT
>CALDGV010000022.1 GCA_937941745.1 uncultured Prosthecobacter sp.
GGAAGTGCAACCTCTATGATTTTGGCACCCATGTGACCTTGGCGGTTCGCGGTGCTGGCACGGTGGGAGGACGCGTGGTGGATGATTTTGTCAACCTGATGGACTTGGCGCCAACCTTTCTGGAAGTGGGTGGTGTGGCTCCTCCAGAGGTCATGACCGGCCGCAGCTTGGTGAAGGTTCTGCACAGTGAGAAGAGCGGCCAGGTGGATCCTGAGCGCACTTGGGTGATCACGGGACGCGAGCGCCATGTGGAGTCGGCAAGGGAGGGATTTTTGCCCTACCCACAGCGTGCTTTGCGCACGCCGGACTACCTCTACATCTTGAACTTCAAGCCCGACCGCTGGCCCATGGGCGATCCTGGGCAGATGGATGCGGATGCCACGACACTGACGGAGAACACGCATGCCAGCTTTGCTGACATGGACAGCAGTCCCACCAAGGCCTGGCTCATTGGTCAGAGGTCCAATCCACAGTGGAAACAGCACTTCAACTGGGCCTTTGCGCAGCGCCCGCAGGAGGAGCTTTATGTGATCGGCAAGGACCCCTTTGAGGTGCAGAATGTGGCCAACGATCCAGACTATGCCACGGTACGCGAGCAGATGCGCGAGCGCCTCATGGCGGAATTGCAGCGCACCAAGGATCCCCGGGTGGAGAATGAAGGGGCTTTCTTTGAAACGGCGCCCATGGCCGGACCGCTGCCCGATGATGTGAAGAAGCCCAAACGGCCTGCCAAGGCTGGAAAAGGGCCAAAAGGCGTTCCCAAGCCATAAGTTCGATCAAGTCCGAGGCAGAGCTATTGCGGCAGCAAGCGCTGGCGTTCAGCCCAGCGACGTGTCCGCGCATGGCGATAGGCGAAGAGAAGGTGCAGGTAGCATCGAACCAGCGTTTCCGAAATGCACTTCCCCCACCACGAGCGGCCGAAGGCATAGGTGATCGTGTCGTGCATCATGCAGCCCCCCTCAGGCCGGGGTTCAAAACGGTGTTCATGCACGAATTGCGTGAAGGGGCCTTTCAGCATTTCATCCACCAGCAGCCGCGGTGGCAGGACGGTCTTCCACTGGCATTTCCAGCGCATTGGCAGGAACCCCCAGTCCCGGCATTCAAGCTCAATCAGCCTGCCTTCCTGGGCGGTGCCGTCGGTCTTCAGCTTCACCAATCGCAAAGTGGGCGGCATCACCTGAGTGATGTTGCCAGGATTGCTGTGAAACTCAAAGAGGGCCTCTGCGCTGGCGGCAACAGGCGTTGAGGCATGAAAGGTGCTTGCCATGAAAAGGGAGAGAGGTGTTGTGGATGGATTACGATCCACACACGCCTTCGGCTCTCCCATCCAAAGCGAGCGCTCCTTACTGCTGCTGCTGTTCCTGCTGCTGGTGAAAGCGGATTTCAGCCTGAAGATCCACGGGGGGGAAGTACATGTAGGTGCTGTACAAGTGGCCGCCGATGTTGCCAACCTCGACCTGGGCCTCATCCAGAAACTCATGCAGGCCGTGGGTGAAGACGTCTTCAACATGCAGGTTTGAAAGCCTGGCGAGGAAGGCCTCGAACCTCTCGATGGCTGGTGCGATAACCTCCTTTTCCGGAGCTGCTTCGGTGATCAGCTGAATGCAGTGATTCATCTCCTCGGCGCAGAACCTGAGGGTGCGCGGGAAGCTGTCATCAAAGATCAGGAACTCGACAACCTTCTTGTAGAACACATCCGCGACATAGTAGCGACGATAGGCTTCCAGGGCGCTGGCGCTGCGCAGCACCGCATGCCATTGGGCGGTATCCACCGCTCCGCCCACATCAGCGGCATTGGGCAGCAGGATGTGGTATTTGATGTCGAGCAGGCGGGTGATCTGATCCGCACGCTCCAGATACTTGCCAAACTGGATGAACTCAAAACCCTCGCTGCGGGAGAAAGTGCTGACGGTGATGCCCTGGAAGAGGTGGGAAAAGCGTTTGATCTGATCGTAGAAGGCGCTGGCGCCTTCATCCCAAGCCTTCCGCGCTCCCGGCCCCTGGATGAAGTGATAGGCGTCATTCAGCACCTCCCACATTTCACTGGAGATCTGGTCCCGCACCTGGCGAGCATTTTCCCGGGCATTCGAGACACAGCAGAGGAGGGAGTTGGGATTTTCCAGACGGAACGTCATGAACTCCATCACGCTCTCACTGTCGGCGGTCGTGTAGAGCTGGAAGAACTGCTCTTCATCGCCCGAGGAGCGCACGATGGGCAGCCAGTGCGCCTTCAGCTGTTCATCGGTCACATGGCCGAAGTCGAGGAGGAGCTGAAGGTTCACGTCGATCAGGCGAGCCTGGTTTTCGGCACGCTCCAAGTAGCGGCTCATCCAGTATAAACTGCCGGCGACACGGGCGAGCATCACGTTGGCCTGCTTGCAGCGGGCGAGTTCTTCACGTGCAGTGGGGGAAGGGGGCATGGCTGGAAGAAAAGGAGGATTCAGCGATGGGCTCGAAAGTGGGTTGGAACTGGAAGGACTTCCTCAAGCCTGGTCTTTGAGCACCCAGGTGTCCTTGGAGCCGCCGCCCTGGGAGCTGTTGACCACCAGGCTGCCTTTGCGCAGGGCCACACGGGTGAGCCCGCCGGGAGTGACGACAGTTTTTTCACCGCAGAGGATGTAGGGGCGCAGGTCGATATGGCGGCCTTCAAAGTGATCTCCGCACCAGGTGGGATGGCGGCTGAGCGAGATCGGATGCTGGGCAATGAAGTTGCGCGGGTTTTCTTCCACCATTTTGCGGAAGGTCTCGATCTCCT
>CALDGV010000023.1 GCA_937941745.1 uncultured Prosthecobacter sp.
CACGATGAAAGCCTTCCTCTGCTCCCTGCTTGTCTCTTCCTCCCTTCTGGCCGGTCCCAAGGTCGCCTTCGTTGTCGGTGAAAAGGCTCATCCGCTCGACCGTGCTGCCGCAGAGCAGCTGGCGGTGGACTTCAAGGCCTTGTTTGACGCGGAGACCTCCATGCTCACGGCCCTGCCTGCTGGCAAGGAGATGTCGGTGGTCCTGGTGGGCAGCCCGGTCTCCAACCCGGCCATCCCCAAGCAGTCCTGGCCTGCCTTGAGCGAGCAGGGGCACGTGGTCAAAAGCACGCCGCAGGGACTCATCGTCGGTGGTGGCAGTCCTTCAGCCACGTTGTGGGCGGCTGCGGAACTGGCGCATCATTTCGGCATCCGCCATCTGGTCCATGGTGATGTGCTGCCGATCATCAAGCCAGCCTTCAAGATCGAGGGGCTGGACATGGTTCTGGAGCCGAAGATCAGCCAGCGTGGCTGGAGCATGTTCAACGGCATCGCCACCGGGGCGGAGTCCTGGGGCAGGGATGAGCACCGCGCGCTCCTGAAGCAGCTCGTGAAGCTCAAATTCACGCATGTGCTGCTGCCCGTGCGCCTCACCCCTCCGGCATCCATGGCCGTGGATGGAGACACTGCCGGGCGCAAGGCCTTTGGCGGTGCCAAGAAGTTTCCCTCGGGAGATCCTGTGCCCGACGTGTCGGCGGATGCCAAGGCGATGGGCCTTGGCGTCGTGCCCATGGAATTTGTCACACTGCCCCTGGGAGCTCGGGCTCCCTCCGTGCTGCCTCAGGCCATGCTGGCCAATCTGGACCGGCGGCTGCACATGCAAATCAAGTTCAAGCAGCCTCGTTTCATGGCTGGCGCACAGATTCCCGGAGACCTCAACGCCGCCGCCTACCTCACTAGCCGGGTCTGCTTTGATGATAAGGTGACGTGGCAGCAGGCCCTGGCGGATTTCATCACGCCCATGTGCGGTGATGGTGTGGTGGAGCGGGTGCAAAAGGCCTTTGAGCATTTGGAGGAGGCCACCAAGCTGATTGAAACCAAGGATGCCTCCCTCGGTGTTCCCAACGCCGAGGTCTTTCAAAGGCATCTAGCCTCCAAGGAGGTGCTGCCTGCCTGGATCACCGAGGTCAAGACCCACCTCGTCGGTGCCATGAACGAGATGTACCGGGCCAATACCCGGGCTCGCGAAGGCGGACGCACCTACACGCTGCACCTGGCCAAGCGCCTGGAGTTCAGCGTGCACTACCTGACGACCCTGGAGGCGATCTACAAATCCCATGATGCGGCGGCGCGTGATGATTCCCTGGAGGCCGCCATTGAGGCGATTTACAATGCGTTGAACTCCTGGGCGGATGCTGCGCGGGATGCCAGCGACCGCGGCGGCATCGCCTTGCTCAATGAGCACGGCTACAAGGTGCTGCTCAAGGCTGTGGAAAACGCCAACTGAGACTTGGATCATGTCTGTCCTGGATCGTTTCAACCTCACCGGACGTCTCGCTCTGATCACCGGCGGGTCGCGCGGCCTTGGCCTGGAGATGGCGCGTGCCCTGGGTGAGGCTGGGGCCGAAGTCATCATCTCCGGTTCCAATGCCGAGCACCTTCAGCATGCCTGCGAGGACCTGTGCAGCGAAGACCTGCACGTCACCTCCCTGCATGCCGACCTTTCCCGCCCGGAAGAGGCCGAGCACTTTTGTGACCGCATTCTACGTGAGCACCCGCCCGTGGACATCCTCATCAACAATGTCGGTGGAAGGCGCATCAACACTCCGACCGAAGACCTTTCTTTGGAGGACTGGCAGCGCATCCTGGACCTCAATCTGACCCAGGCCTTCATCCTTACCAAACGGCTGGGCGCGGCCATGATCCCCCGCCGCTGGGGCCGCATCATCAACATCTCCTCAATCAACGCGTTCTGGCCGGGCAAGGCCATGCGCGGCCGCAGCTACGAAACCTCCAAGGCAGCACTCACCATGTTCACCAAGGCCGTGGCGGCTGACTGGGCCTGTCATGGGGTCACAGTGAATGCCATCGCGCCCGGACCTTTTCTCACCGATGCCAACCGCCGCTGGATCGGGGAGCGCCCGGAATTTGAAGGCGAGGTGGCCTCTGCGATTCCCATGGGGCGTTGGGGCCATCCGGAGGAGATCGGCCCTCTGGCGCTTTATCTGGCCAGTGACGCCAGCAGTTTCATGACAGGCAGCGTGCTTGTCCTGGATGGCGGCAAGCTGCTTTGGTGAGCTTAGCGCAGGCTGCTGCGCTGGCGTTCAGCCTCCAGGATCGCCTTGAAGCGGACTTCATCGCTCTCGCGGGTGTCGCTGACGAGGCAGTAGCGGTAGTCCCGCCAGTGCTGCATCTCGGCTTCCGCGTTTTTCAGGCGCAGTTCCACCACCTCGGCACTGTCGGTGCCACGGCCTGAAAGGCGGCTCCGCAGCTCTTCCAGGCTGGGCGGCATCACAAAGATGTCCGTCAGGCAGCGACCGACCAGTTCATGCTCGCAGCCACGCACCTGGGCTGCTCCCTGGACGTCAATGTCCATCAGCACATCCACCCCGCGGCGGAGGTTGTCGAAGACGTAGCTCTTCAGCGTGCCATACCAGCGGTTGTGCACGCGGGCATATTCAAAGAGTTCTCCACGGTCCACCCGGGCCAGGAAATCCTCCTCCGTGAGGAAGAAGTAATCCTTGCCATCCACCTCTCCAGGTCGTGGAGGCCGTGTGGTGCACGAGACCGAAAAAACCGCCCGCCCCTCTGCACAAGCCTTGCGGCAGAGCGTGGTCTTTCCTGTGCCCGAGGGGCCGGAGACGACGATGAGCAGACCAAGGCGGGTTTGGGAGGGGCTGGACATGATGGAATGGCTTTAGGCTTGGTTTGGAGACAGGCAAGGTTCGCCTTTCAGTCATGAATGGAAAAGCCCGCCTCCATACTTTTTCGATAGAAATTCCGCCATTTGTGCGCCTTCTGCGCCCTCCTTTTCCCATGCTGCGCATTGTCCTGTCCCTTGTTTCCCTTTTGTCCTGCGCGTCCTATGCCGCCGAGCCGCTGAAGGCCCTCCTCATCACCGGCGGCTGCTGCCATGATTACGCGAAGCAGCACCTCGTCATCTCCCAGGGCATCCAAAGCCGTGCGAATGTGCAGGTGGATGTCATTTGGACCGACGACAAGTCCACCAACCCGCCGCTGCCCGTCTATGACAAGGCGGCTTGGGCGAAGGGCTACGACATCATCATCCACGACGAGTGCGCCGCGAGCATGAACAACAAGGAGACGCTCACGCGCATCCTCGATGCTCACAAAGCGATCCCGAGCATCCAGCTCCACTGCGCTATGCACAGCTTCCGCACGGGCGAGGATCGCTGGTTCAAGCGCCTCGGCCTGCAATCGAACTCGCACGGCCCGCAGGAGCCCATCGCGATCACGTTTGTCGATAAAGAGCATCCGATCACCAAGACGCTGGCCGACTGGACCACGATCAAAGAGGAGCTGTACAACAACGTGAACCTCTTCGACGCCCATCCGCTCGCGATGGGCAGGCAGACGGTGAAAAACAAGGACGGCACGACGAAGGACGTCGAATACATCGTGGCCTGGACGAATGAAAAAGACGGCGCACGCAGCTTCAGCACGACCATCGGGCATAACACGGAGACCGTTGCCGATGCTCGCTACCTCGATTTGATCACGCGCGGCCTGCTTTGGGCCTGTGACAAGCTCACGCCTGAGTTTCTGACGCCGTTCAAAGGGCAGAACAAAGTGACGTTTGTGCCTGCGAAGCCGCAGGAGGCTCCGAAGCCAGCACCTGCGCCGAAAAACGCCACGGGCATCAAAGCGACCGCGAGCAGCGAGGAGAAGGGCAAGAACAACTTCGCCTGGCGGGCGGTGGACAATGACGAAAGCACTCGCTGGTGCGCCAGCGGCCCGGATTACCCTCAGTGGCTTCAGCTTGAACTGGAGAAGCCGCAGGCTCTCACCGGCATCCAAACCATCTGGGAGAACAACGGCGTGTATCAGTTCAAGGTCGAAGCCAGCACCGATGGCAAAGCGTGGACCACGCTCGTCGATGGCAACACGAACGAGAAGAACGCCCCTTACTCAAATGACTTCGCCAAGGCCGACGGCATCCGTTTTGTGAAGGTGCATGCTCTCAGCAAAAAGAGCGGCGGCTGGGCCAGCATCCGCGAGGTGAGGCTGAAAGGCCCCGGCATCAAAGCCATCGCGCCGAAGCTCAGCGCCGAGCAAAAGAAGGACTATGACAAGGCGAATGATCCCCTCGCTAAAGAAGGCAACATCACGCCGAAGATCGTCAAACTTACCCCAGAGCAAGAAGCGGCCATTTTGAAGGACGTCAAGGTCGCGGAAGGCTTTGAGGTGTCTCTTTTCGCCAACTCTGCCGCGGCGAACTATCCCGTCTTCGTCGCCGCGGAGCCGGATGGCACGCTTTACGTTTCCTCGGACGGCAACGGCTCGCTCGGACGCAATCCGAAGCGGGGCCGCGTCATCCGCCTGCGTGATCTTGATGGCGACGGCCGAGCGGATGAGACGAAGGTCTTCTGCGAGGTCGATGCGCCGCGCGGGCTCGTGTGGGATCACGACCGACTCTACCTCGTGCATCCGCCGCACCTCAGCGAGTTCATCGATGCCGATCACGATGGCGTCGCGGAGAAGCAAAACATCCTCGTGAAGGACATCGCGTTTGGTTACAAGGATCGCCCGGCGGATCACACCACGAACGGCCTCAGCCTCGGCATCGACGGCTGGCTTTACATCGCGGGTGGCGACTTCGGCTTCATGAAGGCCACTGGCACCGATGGCAAAACGCTCCAGCATCGCGGCGGCGGCGTCA
>CALDGV010000024.1 GCA_937941745.1 uncultured Prosthecobacter sp.
CCACCGCCCAGGTTTGCCAGCGCCTCGAGACTGACTTTGAAGTTATCCGCACGTACATTTTGCGCCAGCGTCACCGCCGTGAGCTCTGAGTAGCCCCCGACATAGATCTGCAGCTTGTCCGACACATCCATCCCCCAGCCCTCGAAGGGGTCGAAGGAGTAGAACACTGTCCACGCATAGCCGTTCGCGGCACCATCCGCATCGTATTGAGCCGTGAGCACCCGGGTGGCGGCATTCCATGAGATGCGCACCGCTCCCGTCGCGCCGCCGGAGGTCACCCCAGTCTCCGTGGTGTCTTCACCGGAACCGAGGATGTTGTCCACGATACAGACATACTGGTGCTTCTGAGGCTGCCCGGTGGAACGCTCATTCTCCAGCGCCACGGTGAAATGCTGGCTGTCATTCGTGCTGTTGCGCACACCGATGCCCATGCCGGCTGCCCTTGAACCATCCGCCAGCGTGATCACCGGCACCATCACGTCCAGCTGGACACTCCAGCTGCTGTCGAGTGGTCCGAGACCACCGAGCCATGGCCAGAGCATCACATCATCATCGGTGCCGCCCGTGCTCGTATGGCGCAGCACGCCACCTGACTGTATGAGCAAGCCGGATCCGCTTTGAATGTCAGGCCCCCAGAGGGTGTTGTTCTTACTGCTGCTGGTGAAGGTGTCTGTGCCGGCAAACTGCGCCATCGCTGGCGAAAGCAGTAACGCACCCATGACAACGTGGAGGAAGGGAAGCAATGGTTTCATGGCTGATGTGACGAGAGGTCGTTAGAAGGTTGAGGGCTTGACCTGATTCGGAATAACAAAACGAGGTTATGGCATCGCTGCTCTCAACACCACCCCCATCTTGTCATCACATCCCATGATCTTGCTGGCCTTCCACAGGACTACGGACGCCTAAAGTTGTGCAAACAACCCCAACTCGAGGCCGAAGTGCTGCTTTAGCTCGACGAGCGCGCTCAATCTGCCCGCAAGCAGTCATAAGATGGCCGGGAAGGTGTGGAACTGCTGCACCTCATGCATGAGGCGGCGCCAACACGCATCATTGCACCAGGCTTTGCAGGAAATCGCGCTCGGCGTCACATGGGGCCAGCGCGGCAGCGCGTTGGTAGGCGGCGCGGGCTTCGGCAGAATGACCCAGTTCCTCCAGAAAGCTGGCGCGGATGGCGTGGTAGAGGTGCTGGGCCTCGAGCGAGTGGCGGTTCGGAATGCCTTCGACAGCCTTCAGTCCCGCTTTGGGGCCCTGAACGCGGGCCAGGGCCACGCTGCGGTTCATCGCAACGATGGGCGTGGGCTTGCAGATCAGGAGCTGGTCGTAGAGATGAAGAATGCGCGGCCAGTCGGTGCTCGCTTCATCCGCAGCAAGGCAGTGACAGGCGGCGATCCCGGCTTCGAGATGGTAGGGGCTGATGACTTCCCCCACGGAGGCCGCACCAAGAGCGAGAACACCCTCCTCAATGAGCCGAGCATCCCACTGGCTGCGGTCTTGATGATGCAGACGCACGATTTCGCCATTGATGCTGAGCCTTGCCTTCAAACGGGCCGCGTTGAGGCACATGAGTGCGAGCAGTGCCTTCGTGGCGGGCAATGCGGTGGCGGGATGCGTGGTCAGCAGGCGTGCAAGGCGGATGGCTTCGTGACAAAGCTCTTCACGAATGACCCGGTCGCCGGAGGAGGCTTTGTAGCCTTCGTTGAAGAGCAGGTAGAGCGCGGCGAGCACGCCATCGAGCCGCTGTGGCAGCTCGGCGGCATCGGGCACGGCAAAGGGCAGGCGCAGGTCACGGATGAGCTGCCGGGCGCGCACGAGACGCTTTGCAATGGCAGCCTCGCTGGTGAGGAAGGCGGCAGCAATCTCAGCCGGGCTCATGCCGCACACCGTGCGCAGCGCGAGTGCGAGCTGGGCCTCGATGGAAAGCTGAGGATGAAAGCAGACAAAGAGCATGCGCAACGTGTCATCAGCAAGGTGAGGCTCGTCAGGAGACTCCTCCCGCATGAGCCAGCGCTCCTGCTCAGCAGTGATTTGGGCTTCCTTGCGCTGCCAGGTCTGCTCGCGGCGCAGGGCGTCGAGCGCGAGGTTTTTCGCAGCATGGGCGAGCCAGGCGGCGGGATTTTCTGGAATACCTCGGTACGGCCAAGTTTGCAGGGCACGCACCAGCGCCTCCTGCACGGCATCTTCAGCGAGCTGCAGCCGATGCGTGCCGAGATTCGCAGCAAGCGTCGCGACGAGCCGTGCCCCTTCTCGGCGAAAGAGGTCGTCTGCGACACTGACGGCGGAGGTCATCACCTACTTCATCGAGTGCAGGCCGATCATGTTCCCCTCAGTATCGACGATGAGGGCGATGAATCCGTAAGGCGCGATGGAGAATTTTTCGCGAAACACCTGACCACCTGCCGGCGCAACGCGTGATGCTTCCACGCCACAATCTTCGCAGGAGAAATAGATCAAGGTCCCGCCCATTCCAGGCTGGAAACCTTCCATCCGGCAAAGGGTTCCTCCACAGCCTAGAGCTTGGTTTTCCAGGTCGGAAGGAAACATCAGCATCTCAAAGCCGCCCTCCATGCCATCAGGCACAGGCAGTGGCTGCATCTGAATGTTGAACACGGCTTCGTAAAAGGTTCTGGCACGAGCCATGTCCGAGACATAGATCTCGAACCAGCCGACGGGGTTGCGTTTGGGTGTCATGATGAGGCGTGGGTGGGTGTTAAAGTTGTGCCGCCTTCACATCAGCCATCGGTCGGCAGAGATCGGCGATGGGACGGACTTCGATCTGCGCACCGTATGCCAGGATCGGGCAGGCCTGTGCGAGCTTCGCAGCCTCATCCGTGGAGGCTACGGCGAGCAGGAAATAGCCCGCGATGGCCTCCTTGGACTCGGCAAAGACACCATCGGTGACAATCGCCTGTGCCCCGCTGACAAGCCTGCCTTCCTCCATCAGCGGCTGGGCTCCACGCAGGATGCCCTGGCTTTGCAGGTCCTCCACCCAGCCGTAGAAGTCGGTCATGATGCGCTGCAACTCGGCGGGCGAAAAGCCGCTGTTCCAATGCGTGCCGCGAATGAGCAGCAGGTGCTCCCCGGTGCTTTGTTGGTGGTTGGGGCTCATTCGGTGGGTGTTTCGTTCGTGTGGCGGTAGGCAGAGCCGCGCTCGGACTCCAGCGGGCGGATTTCATAGTGGATGCCGTGCCGTAAAACAGCGCTCTCCGACGCAAGCGCCGAGGCTGCAGCAAGGCTTTCCGCGACGATGACCCAGTAGCCTCCGATGACTTCTTTTCCTTCCGCGAAAGGTCCATCAGTGCGAATGCCTTCGCGGGTCACAAGCGCTGCATCCATGGCGAGGCGCGAGCCAGGCTTGAACCGGCCTTGGGCAAGGTTCGCCTCATACCAGGTGTAAAATTGGCCGATGGCGGCCTCGATGTCCTCTTTGGGAGACGCCGGGTCCCACTTGCCTCGTGAAAGCAGGAGAAACTGATTCTGTTCGATGTTCATGGTAGATGACGCAGTATTTTTTCCATGGCCTTACCTTTGGCCAGTTCGTCAATCAGCTTGTCGAGATAGCGAAGTTCACGCATCAGCGGATCCGCGATGTCCTCCACCCTCACACCGCAGACAACGCCGGTGATCAGGGTGCGCGTGGGATTCATCTTTGGGGCACTGGCAAAAAAGGTCTCGAAGTCGCTCTGCGCAGTCAGCAAGCCTCCAAGCTCCTGCTGGCTGTAGCCGGTGAGCCAGCGAATGATGGTGTCCACCTCCGCCTTCGTACGCCCCTTTCTCTCCGCCTTGGCGACGTAAAGCGGATAGACGCTCGCGAAGCTGGTGGAAAAGATGCGGTGCTTTGCTCCGGCGGCGGGGGAAGATTCTGAGGATGACTTCTTCATATTTTACTTCGGCGCGGTGGCGAGCTTCGACATCTCAGCGAGGCCTTTTTCAAACTCAGGTCCGCA